>CANJPN010000568.1 GCA_947475855.1 Bradyrhizobiaceae bacterium | reverse complement strand
GCGTGGGGAGCGGTGGCGGGCGGGATCGGGTTCATCTGCATGATGCGGGGGCTGACGGTGGGGGAGGCGAGCGTGATCGTGCCGATCGCGCAGATGGGGCTCGTCGTGTCAGCGGCGCTCGGCGTCGTGGTGCTGGGCGAGAGGCTGACTGGACGCAAGCTCACGGGGCTCGCGGCGGCGGTTGCGGCGTTGGGGGCGCTGGCGATGAGTTGAGAGGATTGGTCCGTAGGGTGCGGTAGCGAAGCGTACCGCACCGATCCGCGGTGTGACGGTGCGGTACGGGCCAAAGCCCTACCGCACCCTACAAGCTGGCGATGAATTGAGGGGAAGCTGAAAGCAATGAACTGTTGGCGAGGAAATCGTGTCTGGCTGCTTGTTGCGCAGAATAGAAGGCCTCGGGGTAAGACCCTGCCGGTCTGACCCCGACTTCAAAACACGGTGTCATCCTCGAGCCTGCGGCCCGCCCGAGGATGACATGCAGGGGGAATGACATCTGGGGTCAGACCCGCAGGGTCTGACCCCACCACTGTGCTCCCTTTCAAGGATGCACGTCTTCGGTGAACCAGTCGGTGGGTAGGTTGTGGCCGAGGCCTTGCTCGACGGCCTTCCTGTGGACGACGGCGCCGGCGACCGCGAACTGGTAGCCCAGGCCGATGTTGTTGACGAAGGCGGTCACGTCCTCGGGTTTCTCGCGGCCTTTCTGCTTGCCGGAGACGAGGTCGGTGATATCGGGCAGCTTCGCGAAGTCGATGCCATCCTGCTCCGCCCAGGTTTTCTTGAGTTCGGCTTCGGCGGCGTCGACACCCTTCTCGACGAAGCTCAGCGGCTGGCCCTCGTGGACGTGGACGGCAACGCGGTCGCAGCGCTTCAAGGTGGCGTTGTCGAGCTCGGCGGGTTTGATCGACGAGAGGTGTACGCCGGGCTGGATCCAGTGCGAGGCGTAGACCGGATCGATCGAACTCGTGGCGCAGAGTACGATGTCAGCGCCTTTCACGCAGCTTTCCGCATCGGGCATCGGCTCGACGGTCCGGCCGAGCTGCTCGGACATCTCGGCGGCGAATTTCGTGCGGCGGTCTGCGGATGGGCTCCAGCAGCGGATGCGAGAGACGGGGCGAGCGGCGCAGGCGGCGATGAGCTGGGTGCCGGCCTGCCAGCCGGTGCCGATGATCGCGACGTCGCTGGCATCAGCGCGGGCCATGTACTTGATGCCGATGCCGTTAGCAGATGCGACTCGGATTCGCTGCATCACGCCGTCCGGCATGATCGCCAGCGGCTCGCCGGTGTCGGTGGAGAAGAGGAGAACGAGGCCAACCCAACGGCCGTTGGCGGCGGGGATCTTGGAGCGGCGCTGGGTGTTGCCGACCTTGGGCCAGGAGATCACGTCGGAGTTGATGCGGACTGCTCCGACGCCCAGGCTCGGCACGACGCCATCCATGCTCTTGAGGCCGTAGACGGCGTCTTTCTCGGTGCGGTGCGCGACGATCGAATCCGAGCGCGTCCGGCTGACGCCTCTGCCCTGCGAGAGTTCGAGGTAGGCCGGCTCCATCGCGGCCATGCAATCCTCGACGGTCAGCAGTCGGCCGACGTCGTCGTTCGACAGGATCAGTGTCATCGGTTTCCTCCGGGTGTTCCTCGGCACCAGTATTGCTCGCGGCGGGGGAATGGCAAAGGCGTTAACGACTTGTTAACCGTGACCGCGGGATGGTCGAGCATGACGGGGAAATGCGGGGCTGCCTCGATGCTGGATACTTTCGACGACACGTTCGATGGCGCCGCGCCGGAACTCGACGCGGGCGAGGTTGCGGATGTCGTGCGGCGGTGGCTCGATCATATCGTTCTCGATCGCGGGCACGCGGAGCTGACGCGTGAGGCTTATGCGCGGGATCTCGCGCACTTCGTCGGCTATCTGAGGCGACATCTGGGGCGTGTGCCTACGTTGGCGGACCTGTCGCGGCTCGATGCCAAGTCGTTTCGCGGCTTCATGGCGAGCCGTCGCGCGTCGGGGGCTTCGAGCCGGACGCTGGCGCGGACGATGTCGGCGTTGCGCACGTTCTTCCGCTGGCTCGAGGCGGACGAGATCCTGCGTAATCGCGCGATTCTGGCCGTCACGCTGCCGAAGGTGGGGCACAGCGTGCCGAAGCCTCTCACGGTGGAGAAGGCGCGCGCGGTCGTGGATGGGGGCATGGCGGCCGATCTCGACTGGGTGACGGCGCGCGACGTGGCGGTGCTGCTGCTGCTCTACGGCTCGGGTCTGCGGATTTCGGAAGCTCTGGGCATCAAGGCGAAGGATGCGCCGACAGCCGATCGCGACGTGCTTCGGATCGTCGGCAAGGGAGGAAAAGAGCGGGTTGTGCCGGTGTTGCCGGTGACTGTTACGGCGGTCGCCAGATACCGGCTGATGCTGCCTTATGCGCTAGAGCCGAACGGGCCGTTGTTCCTGGGTGCGAAGGGCGGGCCGTTGTCGCCACGACTCATTCAGTTGGCGATGGCGAGGGCGCGAGAAGAGCTGTCGCTGCCGGATACGGCGACACCGCACGCGTTGCGCCATTCATTTGCGACGCATCTGCTTTCGACGGGCGCGGATCTGCGGCAGATCCAGGAGCTGCTTGGTCACGCATCACTTTCGACGACGCAGGTGTACACCGAAGTCGACCGCGAGCACCTGCTGAAGGTCTACGACGCTGCTCATCCGCGGGCGTGACCGGCTCAGATCGAGCGGCCGATTTCGAGGAAGCGATCCTGGCGATGGCGGCGGATTTCTTCGGGCGTCTTACCGTCAAGCTCGCCAAGGGCCTTGGCAATGCCGTCGCCGATGTTCCTGGCTGCCTTCTCGGGATCGCGGTGTGCACCGCCGAGGGGCTCGGGCACGATGGTGTCAATCACCTTGAGTTGCAGCAGGTCCTGCGCAGTGATCTTCATGTTGGTGGCCGCTTCGACGTTGCGCGTGGCATCCTTCCAGAGGATCGATGCGGCGGCTTCAGGTGAAGCAACGGTATAGATGGCGTGCTCGAGCACCAGGATCTTGTTGGCCGTCGCAATTGCGACGGCCCCACCTGAACCACCCTCGCCGATCACCACTGAAATCAGGGGTACGCCGAGCGCCAGGCAACGGTCGGTCGAACGGGCGATGGCTTCGGCCTGTCCGCGCTCTTCGGCATCGATACCGGGGTAGGCGCCGGCAGTGTCTACGAGGGTGATGACCGGCATGTTGAAGCGGTCGGCGAGGTCCATCAGGCGGACGGCCTTGCGGTAGCCTTCGGGTTTCGCCATGCCGAAATTGTGCTTGAGGCGCGTTTCAGTATCGGATCCCTTTTCGTGGCCGAGTACGATCACCGAGCGGCCACGGAACGAGCCCATGCCGCCCATGATGGCCGCGTCCTCGCCGAAATACCGATCTCCGGACAGCGGGGTGAAGTCTTCGATGAATGCAGAGACATAGTCCACCGTGTGTGGGCGGTTCGGGTGTCGCGCTACCTGTGTCTTCTGCCAGGGCGTCAGCTTGGCATAAGTATCGACCATGAGTTGCTGCGCCTTCTGTTGAAGGCGCGTGATCTCGTCTGTGATCGGTATCGAGCTTTCGCTATCGGACAGCATTCGCAGTTCCGCGACCTTGCTTTCCAGCTCAGCAATCGGCTTTTCGAAATCGAGGTAGGTTCGCATTCCAGATCGGCTTTCGGTGGAGGGTCTGCCAAGCCGCACTCGTCTTGCCCGGCGGCGGCGCCTCAAAGGGCTGATGTTGGGCGGACAATCGCCGTCGCGCCAGCGGCTGTCAAGCAATGCCGGGTGACGTATGCGTGAGCCGGAGAGATCCTGAAATGGTAAATAAAAACATTGGATTAGGCTAGGTTTACCTGAGGCTATGTCGTGCGGCTCCGGGGCGGGGTAGTCGTGGTGTGGTCGATAAGTGGACGGTTGGCTTGGCCAGCGAGCAGATTGATGAGGTCCGATGGACAAGCACTTGCTCTGGCGACGGATGGCTCGGATGCCGCATGGCGGGCGTTCAAGCATTCACTCGGCCTCGTCAATGCGGTGGGGCCGAACGTGACTGTGCTGACGGTGAAGCCACCGTGGCCGGCACTCGCTTTCGGCGTGGTCCAGGGGCTACCTTCGCGCGAGGACTATGAAGCCGCAGCGGCTGAGCAGGCGGAAAAGAACCTCCTGATTACCCCTATGTCTCCTCTGTCTGACCACAACCCTTTGGTATGACCTTGGCGCAGGTCAAAGTGGGAGGGGTCATGGCGCGCAATCGAGTTCAGTTCCAGAAGGGGCTGAGCATGGCTGAGTT
>CANJPN010000567.1 GCA_947475855.1 Bradyrhizobiaceae bacterium | reverse complement strand
TACAAGATCATGATCATGGGCGCCTCATACGGCTCCCTGCTCGGCGCAAAGCTCGCCCTGGCGGGCCATCACGCCAAGCTCGTCTGCCTGCCGGCAGAGGCGGAGCTGATCAACAAGGAAGGCGCTATCGTTCGGATTCCGGTGAAGGGGCGCGATGGGCTCGTCGAGGTCAACACGAAGAAGCTGCCAGGCACCGTCACCGCGTGCGGGCCCGGTGAGGTCGATCCGGCTGCCTACGACCTGACGGCGCTGGCGATGCAAGAACCCCAATACCGGACGCCCGGTGCGCGGGAACTCACAGAGAAGGTCGCGAAGGCGCGGGTGCCGTGCATGTCGATCATGAACATGCCGCCGCTACCGTTTCTGAAGCGTATAAAGACGATCGATCCGGTGGCGATCCGTCCGTGCTTTGCGGATGCGACCGTCTGGGACAGCTTCGATCCTGACGTGATGACTCTGTGCAGTCCTGACCCGCAGGCTTTCCGGCCGCCGGAAGACAAGGTCAACGTTCTGCAGGTGCGGTTGCCGACAAACTTCAAGTCGGCACGGTTCGGTTCCGATGCCCACACGCAGATATTGCGAGATCTGGAAAAAGACATCGAGGCGGCGCGTTTCGATCTGGCGGGCGAGAAAATCGAGCTGCCCGTCAAGTTGAAGGCGCATGACAGTTTGTTCGTGCCGCTCGCCAAATGGTGCATGCTGCTGGCCGGCAACTATCGCTGCATCGAGCGCAATTCGATTCGCACAATCAAGGAGGCCATCCACACGGATCTGGCTGCTTCTCGTGCGGTCTATGACTACGTGTTCGATCTGTGCCTGAAGCTCGGCGCAGACGCGAAGGATCTCGTGCCGTTCGACAAGTATGCGGCGGCTGCTAACTCGCTGGGTGCGCCATCGTCAGCGGCGCGGGCGATTCAGGCCGGAGCACAGAACATCGAGCGGGTCGACAAGCTCGTGCAAGTTCTCGGCGCCCAGCATGGCATGAAGCTCGACGTGATCGACCAAACCGTCGCGCTGGTCGAGACGCGGCTTGCTGAGAACCGGACGAAGGCGGGGTAGGTGGCTCGAGGTGGAGAGGCTGCTGTGGTCGAAGTCGATGGCCAACTTCGCCGGGCGGTTGCTGCTGGCGATGCAGCGGCAGCCTTGATCCACCTCGATGAACTCCTGCGGCTGGCGGAAGCGTCCAGTTCACCTGATATTGCTCCGCGCTGCCTATTGGCTGTCGGACACGCCGCGCCGGTGCTGGCATCGTGTGACGGGCTCGAGGTGCGGCGTTTGGCGGACGCGGTGGTGCGGCTCGTCGAGCCTTGGTTCGGTGCGCCAATCGACGAGTTTGCGGAGGTCGCCGAGGGTGCGCGTCATGCGGCTCTGCATCCACTGATGCTGGCGGCGGCGCGGGCTGGGGATTTCGAGACGTGCTTGATCGTGCGCGACTTGGAAGATCGCGCCAACGAACGCTGTTTCGAGCGTTGGGCGGGCGAAGGGATCGCATCAAGCCCCGGATCGCATGCGCTCTATCCGAGTGCCTACGGCACGGGACAACTGGTCGAGTTGATGGCGTTGAAATCCGCGTTCGCAAAGGTCCCATCGCTACTCGACAAGCTGTCGATACTCACGGCGCGATTTCAGGGCGACAGGGATCGCGAGGTCGCCGACGCATTCGCATCCGAGGAAGTTGCTGTACTTGCCGCGGTGCTGTCGGCACCGGCGCCACCTGAGTTTGCGCAGCGCTGCAGAGAGCGCTGTGCGGCGATTGCCGCGTTCGCTGTTCCAGAAGCCGATTGGCCGAGGACGCGGGGCAAGCTCGCGGTGGTTGCAGGGGCTCGCCCTTAGTCCACGCTGTATACCGCGTAGATCCGGAAAGGGCCCGGCTCGCTGTTGTCGAACTTTCCCTGTTCGAGGGCCGATCGAGCTTCATCGAGCGAGCCGAACAGGCAATGTTCGTTCACCGGTAATTCGGCGCACAGGCCGTTGCACGAGAGCGGGGAGCATTCCGGCGCATTGCGTTGCGAGGCGCAGTTCACGTCGATACCTTGCAGAGAGCGCCGCGGCGGAATCGCAACCTGCATTGGGCGGTGCGACAGCTCGATGGGCGACCATGAATGTGTCGCCTCGGAGTACTTTTGCGGATATATCTCGTAGTAGAACAGCGTCATGCCGTCGAGAGATACGCCGTCTTCATGTGCGATCTCATGCATGATCGAGGGCTCGTCGTAGAGCCAGCAGCCGTTGTGCCGCCAGTGATCGAACTGCTCCGGGTAGCTCGGCGACATGCAAGCGCTGATCGAGCGCACGTCCATGATGTGCGGCGAGCCGTCCAGCCACGCGGGGCGGGGCACGATGCGCTTGTAGAGATAGCCGGCGGGTATCATTCCGTTCGCCATGGTCGCGGTCGTTAACGGTGCTATGTCTTGTCTTTCGTGCTCGCCTGTGGAAAAGAAAGGCGACTGCGCCAGTCGGATTGGCGCGGAGGCCCCTGCGAGGCCCCAGCCAGAGTAGTCCCGATCCATGACCGCCTCAATCGAAGCGCCGCAGAGACCCGCGGGCGCGCCCGCCGTTTCTTCGGAAAAGCCTCTGTTTTCGTATAAGAAATACTGGGCACAGCGGTTCGGGACGGCGCCCTTCCTGCCGATGACCCGGGCGGAGATGGACGCACTGGGCTGGGATCAGTGCGACATTATCCTGGTGACGGGGGACGCTTACGTCGATCATCCGAGCTTCGGGATGGCGCTGGTCGGCCGTTTGCTGGAGGCCCAGGGCTTTCGCGTCGGTATCATTTCGCAGCCGGACTGGCACTCGCCCGAAGCGTTCAAGGCGCTGGGGCGGCCGGCGCTGTATTTCGGCATTACCGGCGGCAACATGGATTCAATGGTGAACCGCTACACGTCCGACCGGCGGCTTCGGCACAACGACAACTACACGCCCGGTGGCGCCGGGGGTAAGCGGCCGGACCGCGCGGTCATCGTCTATGCGCAGCGTGCGCGAGAGGCCTACAAGGATACGACGATCGTGCTCGGCGGCATCGAGGGCTCGCTGCGCCGCATCGCGCATTACGATTACTGGTCGGACAAGGTGCGCCGGTCGATCCTGGCGGACGCGAAGGGCGACATCCTGCTGTACGGCAATGCCGAGCGGGCTTTGGTCGAGGTCTCTCATCGCATCGCACGCAAACAGCCGATCGAGACTTACGACGACATTCGCGGCGTGGCGCTGTTCAAGCCAGCGGTGCCGGAAGGTTATGTCGAACTCAAAGCCGACGACGTCGAGGACGCAGACGAGGGTGCGCGGCAGTCGAAGGAAAAGGCCGTCGTGCGGTTGCCGGCGTTCGAGCAGGTGGTGGAGGATGCGGAGGCCTATGCGCGTGCAAGCCGGGTGCTGCATCGCGAGTCGAATCCCGGCAACGCGCGTCCGCTGGTGCAGCGTCACGGCGATCGCGAGTTGTGGGTGACGCCCCCGCCAATCCCGCTGACGACGCCGGAAATGGATGGGGTCTACGAGTTGCCCTACGCGCGCGGGCCGCATCCTTCCTACGGAGATGCGAAGATACCCGCGTGGGAGATGATCCGGTTTTCCGTGACGATCATGCGCGGTTGCTTTGGCGGCTGCACGTTTTGCTCGATCACCGAGCACGAGGGCCGCATCATCCAGAACCGGTCGCAGGATTCCGTGGTGCGCGAGATCGAAGTGATCCGCGACAAGACGGAGGGCTTCACGGGCGTCATCTCGGACATCGGCGGGCCGACCGCGAATATGTACCGGATGGCGTGCAAGGACCCGAACATCGAGGCGAAGTGCCGGCGGCTGTCGTGCGTCTATCCCGAGATCTGCCCGAACCTCAACACCAGCCACGAGAAGCTGATCGACCTCTATCGCAAGGTGCGGGAGGTGCCCGGCATCAAGAAGGTGATGGTCGCGTCAGGTGTGCGCTACGATCTCGCGGTGAAGAGCCCGGCGTACATCAAGGAACTCGTCGCGCATCACGTCGGCGGGTATTTGAAGATCGCGCCTGAGCACACCGAGGGCGGGCCGCTCTCGAAGATGATGAAGCCGGGTATCGGCACCTACGACCGTTTCAAGGAGCTGTTCGACGCCGCCGTTCAGAGCGCGGGCAAGAAGTATTTTCTCATCCCGTATTTCATCGCGGCGCATCCGGGCACGACCGACGAGGACATGATGAACCTCGCGCTGTGGTTGAAGAGGAACGGCTATCGCGCCGATCAGGTGCAGAACTTCCTGCCGTCGCCGATGGCGCTCGCGACTGCGATGTATCACTCGGGCAAGAACCCGCTCAAAGCGGTGCGTCG
>CANJPN010000566.1 GCA_947475855.1 Bradyrhizobiaceae bacterium | reverse complement strand
GACTACCTCGTCGCGCATGAAATGTCGGGCTATGCACCGCTCCGCCTGCTGAGGCCGCATCTCAGCCGTGGACGCATGAAGCTCGCCCGCCGCGCGCGCCGCTTCGTCTATCCCGTCTACATGGTCTATCCCGAGGACCGCGACGAGGAAGCGTTCCAGCCGATCCTCGAAGGCTTGCGCCGCGACGCCAAGCGCGTCCACGAACTCGTCGCCGAGTAGTGGACACCCTCAAACGGTGTCGCGGACCTCGAAACCGCTGCCTTCCGCGCTCAGAGATGCGTTGGCAGCGGGGGGGTCGATTTTGTCCATCGTGTAAAACGCATCGACCCTGGCCGCATATGGCTGCAGACCGTACGCGAGCGCCGTAGGGCGGGTTAGCGCTTCAGCGTGCAACCCGCCGGACCTGCGCGCAGATGACTGGCGGGTTGCCCCCGTCCCAGTGCGCCGGAGTTACCCGCCCTACGGTGCTGGCCGCAGATGGCCCCCGTTGCGGGCCGTCCACCTGTAAACGTGCATGCCGTTACGTCACTGTCGTCAATACCCCAGCGCGCAACCATCCTTGCGATGGTCCGAAGCGCCGATCAGCACGCCGTTCTCGCGATCGATGAGAACGCTTTGACCGCCGCCCCACGGCTCCGACCGCCGCTCGACCTTGTGTCCAAGATCTGCGAGGCCCGCCCGCACATTGACCGGCACACCATCCTCGACGCCCACTACCCCGCCCTCGACGAACGCGCGCGGAAAATCGAGCGCCTCCTGCGGGTCCATGCCGTAGTCGACCATGTTAGTCACGACGAACACATGCCCGAGCGGCTGGAACGCCGCTCCCATCACGCCGAACGGCATGTGCGGCAGGCCATCTTTCATCGCCATCGCCGGCACCAGCGTATGTAAAGGCCGCTTGCCCGGCGCGATCGCATTGGGATGGCCGGCTTCAAGTGTGAAGCCCACACCCCGGCAATGGAAATTGATGCCGGTCTTTTCCGTGACGATCCCGCATCCCCATTGTGCGAACAGCGAGTTGATGAAGGACACAGCGAGCCCCTCGCGATCGACGACTGTCAGATAGACGGTGTCCGTGCCGCCCGGCTTCATCACGGGTGCGAGATCCGGCGTGCGCCGCTTCCGATCGATCTGCCGGGCGAGCTTCGCAATCGTATCGTCGGCCAGCATGTGCTCGACCGGCACGTCGGAGAGATCCGGATCGGCGACGAACCGGTCGCGCATCCCATAGGCGAGCCGCGCCGCCTCCATCAGAACGTGGAACCGCTCCACCCCGAGCGGATCGGCCCCGATCGAGCCCATCCGCTCTAGCATCTTGAGCACGATCAGGGCGACGATACCCTGGTTGCTCGGCGGCAATTCGAGAATATCGAGCCCGCCGTAACGCGTGGAGATTGGCTCGACCCAACGCGAACCCTGCGCCGCGAAGTCTGCCATCGTGTGGAGACCACCCGCCTCACGCAGCGTCGCCACCATGTCCTCTGCAATCTCGCCTGCATAGAAAGCATCCCGACCGTCACGCGCGATCGCCCGCAAGGTCCGCGCTAGCGCCGGGCTCCTCATGACCTCGCCTACCCGCGGCGCGCGTCCATCGACAAGGAGATGCTTCCGCGCGCCAGCATGCAGCGAGAGTTTCCCAACGCCATTCGCCCAGTCCGTCGCCACGCGTGGAGCAACCGCCCAGCCGGCCTCCGCGATCTCGATTGCGGGAACCAGAAGTTCGCCGAGTGGCAACCGGCCGTGCGATTTGTTCAGCGTCGCCCATCCATCGACCGCCCCCGGAATGGTAACGGCATGTGCCGAGGTGGGCGTGATCGCCGAGATGCCCTGCCCCGCATACCAGTCTTGAGTCGCAGCCCCTGGCGCACGCCCAGCCGCGCTCAACGCCACCGGCTTCTCACCGGGTCGCGCGATCAGCGCGAAACAATCCCCACCGACGCCAGTCATCTGCGGCTCGACCACACCGAGCACGGCGACCGCCGCGATCGCCGCATCGACAGCATTGCCGCCGCGCTTCAACGTCTCGATCGCCGTGAGGCTCGCCAGCGGGTGCGACGTCGCGCACATTCCATGACGCGCATAGACGGGCGACCGCCCGGGAAAGTGGAAATTGCGCATGAAGAAGCTTTGTAGGTCGGGTTAGCGGTGCGGAGCGCCGCGTAACCCGACGGCTTCATGACGCTCCCGTTCTCGAACAATTTCAGCTCGCTTCGCGCACCTCGGCCCGGCAGTCGTGCGGCTGCATACCTGCAGACGAGGGCTCTGTGAGCGATGTCATCCGGCGCGAAGGCGCCGGATGACATGGAAGCAACTAAGCCTCGTCGAACTCGAGCTTCAGACCGTGGTTCTCAGCCAGTTCGGCAATCGCCTTCTTCGCGGTCGCCGCGTCCAGCGTCTCGAACGGCGGCCGCAACTCTGCCCATTGCTCGTCGTTGCGGTAGTGCGCCACCAGCGCCTTCAGCAGCGGAATCACCGGATAGGCCTGCACGGCATTGCGCAGGGCGGAGATCTTTGCCTGTTGAGCATCCGCATCGGCGGCGTCCTTCTGCCAACTGTCGAACAGCGCGCGCATTGGCGCCGGGCTGACGTTGGCGGTAGCCGAGATCACGCCGGCCGCCCCCTTGCGCAAACCATCCAGCAGATGCATTTCCGATCCGGGGAAGAACTCCAGTTCCGGATACGTCTCGAGCACAGCCTTCATGTTGGACCAATCGCCCGAGCTGTCCTTCATGCCGGCGATGATTTCCGGGAACGCCTTCTTGAGGCGCCCGATCAACGACAGCGGGAAGCCCACCTGGGACACTGGAGGAATATGATAAAGATAGATCTTCAGATCGTCGTCGCCGACTTCCTCGATCACCTCGGAGAAGAACCGATAGAGGCCCTCTTCGCTGGGGTTCTTGTAATAGAAAGGCGGCAGCATCAGCACGCCCTTGCAGCCGGCTTCCACCGCATGTTCGGTGAGAATGATCGCATCGGTGACCGAGCAGGCGCCCGTCCCGGGCATCATCATCGAAGGATCGATGCCCCCGTCGATCAGCGTCTCGAGCAGTTCCAGGCGCTCGTCCAGACCCAGCGAATTTGCCTCGCTTGTCGTACCAAATGGCGCCAGAGCGGTGCAGCCTTCCTCGATCAGCCAGTGCGCATGATCGATGAAACGGTCGGCATCCGGCGCCCCATCCGGGCCGAATGGCGTCAATACAGGCGCGATCACGCCGCTAAAATTTCGCTCTTTGGTCATTGGGGGCATCCTCGTGTGAGATAAGTCGGAACAATCGCCGTCGAGGCCAGGTCGCAACCAGCCCGGCAAATTTCTCGGATCACCGGATCATCTCCGGCCGCAACTTTCATAACGACGTGCTGTAGCCACCCGATCAAGGCATCGGAATGTCGGACTGCTTGATCGGGACATTATACCCGCGCTGCACGGCCGGTCGCGATGCAACCTCGCGGTACCAGCGCACGACGTTCGGATAGTCCTTCAGGTCGCCAATGTGCCAATCGTATCGCGCCACCCAAGGCCAGATTGCGATATCCGCGATCGAGTAGTCCTTGCCTGCAACATGAGCGTTGGCGCCGAGTTGCTTGTCTAGAACGCCATAGAGACGCTTGACCTCTGCACCGTAGCGCTCCTCTGCATAGGGAGCCTTGCCGCGATTGTACTTCAAAAAGTGATGCGCCTGCCCGAACATCGGCCCGACGCCACCCATTTGCCACATCAACCACTCGATTGCCCGCCAGCGTGCATCGCCGTCGCGGGCCAGCAGCTTGCCGGTCTTGTCGGCGAGGTAAATCAGGATGGCGCCGGATTCGAACACCGATAGCCCCTTCTCACGGTCGACGATCGCCGGGATCCGGTTATTCGGGCTGATCTTGAGGAACTCTGGCTTGAACTGCTCGTCTTTACCTATGTCGATGGGATGCACGGTGTAAGGCAACCCGACTTCCTCGATCATGATCGAAGCCTTGCGGCCATTCGGCGTGGACCAAGTATAGAGATCGATCATGGCAGATCCTTTGCGGAACGCTCTGCTGTAGAGCGCGAGGATTTACAACTTTCCGACAACCTAAACCAATGCCACCCGATCGCCAACAGCAGCCGAATACAGCAGCCGAGCAAGCCTGTCCGGTAGACCTCGGGCTTCAACCGGGGCTAAGCAGACTCTATGAACTTGACCAACGAATCTCGAATGTGATTCTGTCTTCGCACTGATTCGCGGGGGCGGGACATGGCGGGCAAATCTCCGGTGAAGGCGAGTGACGTGCAGATTGCGGCGCTCGAAGCGTTAGGGCGGTCGCAT
>CANJPN010000565.1 GCA_947475855.1 Bradyrhizobiaceae bacterium | reverse complement strand
TTCCAGGCATCAGGCGGCTTTGGCGCACAATGCGCGGCACGGACGCAGCAGAAGCCGCAGCGGCACGCGCTAGCGCTAAATTGGCGAGCGGCCAAACCGACGCCAAGGAAAAAGGGGGCGTGCAATGACGGGCACTTACGCTCTCGAGGTCCGCAATCTCGCCAAGGCTTTCGGTGGCCTGAAGGTCACGCAGAACGTGAACCTCGCCATCGCGCCCGGCGAGCGTCGACTGATCATCGGCCCTAACGGCGCGGGCAAAACCACTTTGTTCAACCAGATCACCGGCGAGATCGCCCCGGACGCCGGCGGCATCCATCTGATGGGACAGGACATCACAAAGGTCCCCTCACGCCGCCGCGCGCATTTGGGGCTGTCCCGCACCTATCAGATCATCACGCTTTTCCCCGGCGACACGATCCTGCGCAATGTCACGCTGGCGCTGCTTGGTCTCTCCCCGCTCCGCTGGAACCCGATCTCAGATCTCGATCGCTACACCCATCTGGTCGATGGCGCACGCAAGGCGATCGACATGGTCGGCCTCGGCCATCTCGCCGAGCGCCCGTTATCGGAAACCTCCTACGGCGAACGCCGGCGCGTCGAGATCGCGATGGCGCTGGCGCAGTCTCCCAAGGTCCTGCTGCTCGACGAGCCCTATGCGGGCTTGTCGGTCGACGAGCGCCAGGACGTGATGAAGCTGATCGACCGCATCCCGCGCGACGTCACCATCGTCATGATCGAGCACAACATGGACGTCGCCCTCGGTTTCGCCGACCGCATCACGCTGTTGAATTTCGGCGAGGTGATCGTCGAAGGCACGCGCGCGGAAGTCGTCTCCGACCCGCGCACCAAGGAGGTCTACCTTGGCCATGGCTAGCGCGCTGGCATTGCACAACATCGACGCCTACTACGGCGACAGCCACGTCCTGCACGGCGTCTCGTTCGAGCTAGGCGAAGGCCGCCTTCTCGGGCTCCTCGGGCGTAATGGCGCCGGCAAGACCACCTCGATGAGCGTCGCCATGGGGCTCGTCCCGCCCAAACGCGGCAGCGTCAAAGTCTTCGGCAAGGAAGTCGCTGGCTTCTCGCCCGAACGCATTTCGGCGGAAGGCGTAGCCCTCGTCCCCCAGGGCCGGCGGATCTTCAAGAGCCTGTCGGTCCGCGAGAACCTCATCGTCGGCTATCGCAAGCCCTCCACCGCCCGAGGGACAAGTCAGGACAGGCCCAAGATCCCGCCGTGGACGATAGAGCGCGTCTTCGAAACATTCCCGCGATTGAAAGAGCGCCACAGCCAGTTCGCCGGCAGCCTCTCCGGGGGCGAGCAGCAGATGCTGGCGATCGGCCGCGCTCTGATGAACAACCCGCGCGTATTGTTGATGGACGAGCCTTCCGAAGGCCTCGCCCCCCAGATCGTCGCAGAGGTCGAGCGTACAATCGCGCGCCTGAAGGGCGAGGGCCTGTCGATCATCCTCGTTGAGCAGAATATCAAGCTGACGCTCGACATCGCCGACGAAATCGTCATCATGAACTCGGGCCAAGTCGCCTTCGCCGGCCCCTCCGCCGAAGTCCGCGCCCGCACGGATCTGATAGAGCAGCACTTGGGCGTACATTGAACTCGATCGCGGGAGAGAAACCATGTCATCGGAGCTTCGCATCATCTGCGCCGGCGGCTTCAAGACGGCGATGCTCGACATCGCGCCTCGCTTCGAGGCAACGTCCGGCCACAAGCTCTCGATCACGTTCGGCACGCCCAAGCGCAACAACGAGCTGATCTCCGCGGGCCCGAACTCGGAAGTCGCCTTCAATGTGGTCGTCGTAACCTCTGCCACGCTCTCCGAGACGACCAAGCCGCACATCGCGCAAACCACCCGCTTCGATGTCGCCATGAGCCCGGTCGGCATAGGCGTTCGCGAAGACCTGACGACGCAGCCGGTCGATGGCGTCCAAAGTTTCAAGGCCGCGGTGCACTCCCTCGCCACGATAGGCCTTTCGGATCCGACATCCGGCACGACGCTCGCTAATGACATCATCGCGGCGGCAAGAACGATCGGACTAGACACCGAGATCGAAGCACGCAAACGCTACTTCGTCGGGCCGGGATCGGTCGTGTCGGCCGAGGTGGCCAAAGGCAACGCAGACGCCGTTATCACGCTGTGCACGGAGATCATCGGCACCCCGGGCGTCCGCTACATCGGTCCATTGCCGCGTGTGATGAAACTCGGCACCACGTTCACAGCCGCCATCGCATCCGCCACTGGAAAAGACGCAGCCGCCGCCGCATTCCTCGCGTTCCTGAAATCCGACGAAGCCCGCACCATCATGCGCACCAAGGGCCTGCAGGTCGCGTGAAGTTGCTGTCTCGAGCAGCGGCAACAAGTGAAGCGTGCAATCATCGCTGAAGTGAGAGTTGTTGCACGAAGAACTGGGCCCCGGCCTTCGTCGGAGTGACGAAAGGAGTCCGGGAAGTAGCGCTCTTGTTCGAGGTGATGCTGGTAGACGATCGAAGCCAAATAATCTCCGTCATCCCGCCGAAGGGCGGGACCCATGGCACGCAGCCGCGGGAGAGACAAAGCGGGAAGCAATTCGCCTATAGCGCCAAGCAGGTTTCCACGAAGGGACTTGAGTCACAACCGTCGCCGAGTGCGCCCGCGTTTAACAGGCGCACGCACATCGATATCGAAATGATGCGCCGTCTCTTGGCAACCCAGAGACTGATAGAGCGCGATCGCCGGTGCATCCTCGAGATCGGCCTGCACGAAGATCACATAGACATCGCGCTCGGCCGCAATCTCCTGCAGTTTCGAGATCAGCCCTGTCGCCACGCCCTTGCGCCGGTGCGCCTCTGCAACGGCGAGATCGTAGATGTAGATCTCGCGTCGCTCCTGTTCGAACTTGTCGAGCTGATAGGCGACGAGCCCGCCGACGACTTCCTCCCCGCACATCGCAATGACGGCGATGAAGTGCCCCTTGCCGAGCAGCCGATTGAGATACGCGGTGCCCGGCACGGCCTTGCCGTACGTCTCGGGCTCCCCGAACGCGTCACCGAACACCCGCAATAAATCGACGAACAGTCGTGCGTCGCCCCGCACAAGCTGCCGGTATTCGTATCGTTGGCGCTTCGCCATTTATCAATTCGGCTTCAGACCTGCCGCATCGACGATCCTCTTGATGCTCACGGCTTCCTTGTCGAGATACGGTTTGAATTCCGCGGGTCCCAGAATGTCGGGCTCGATCCCCAGACTATCGAACCGCTCCATCACCTGCGGGTCCTTCACGACCTCGGCCAGCACCGCTGCCATCTTCGTGACGATCTCCATCGGCGTGCCGGCCCGGGCGTAGAGCCCTTGATTGTGGCTCAAATCGAAGCCCTTGATGCTGTCTGCGATCGCAGGTACCTCCGGCGCGTTCTTCGTGCGCCCCACCGAGTTGTGCGCGATCAGGTGTGCCTGATTGGATTTGACCGCCCCCGCGAGCCCCGCATAGGCAGCGACGATCAGGTCGATCTGGCCCGCGCGCAAGGCCGTGACCGATTCGCCTGTGCCTTTGTAGGGAATATGATTGAGCTTGAGCCCCAGCTCCGCCTGTACCGCCTCCATCGTCAGATGGTGGAAGCTGCCCACCCCGATCGAGCCGTAGCTGATCTTCCCCGGATTGGCCTTCGCCTGCTGGACGAACTCCTGCATCGTCTTGATCTGCACGCTCGGCCCGGATGCGATGTAGAGCAGGCTCTTTGCGATCCGCGCGACCGGCATGAGGTCGTTGCGGTCGAAAGGCAACTGGGAGTTGAGGTGATGGCTGATATTGTAGATCGCACTATCGCTGACGAGGTAGGCGTAGCCATCCGGCTTTGAAGTTGCCGTGGCAGCAGCGCCGATACCAGCGTTCGCGCCCGGACGGTTCTCGACGATGACCGGCTGGCCGAGGCGCGCGCGAAGCGGCTCCGTGATCGAGCGCGAGAGGATATCGGGCAATCCCCCGGGCGGGTTGGGCACGATGAGCCTGATCGGCTGGCTCGGCCATGCCGCTTGCCCTAGTGCAGTACCGGCACCGAACGAGAAAACTGCCACCACCATGGCGACGACGGCAGTCGATTGGTGCCCTATTCGCATTCATCTCGCTCCTGGCTTGTCGTGTTGTAACGCTTGGCGGAATTCGTGGCCCGCCAGCACCGTTGCAGCTCCAGAATGCACGGAGATGCACAGGCCGGCAAGCGCCCCAACCTCCTCCAAATGGGGGCTGGCGAAGCGCATTCGCGTCTCCGGACAAATGTTGTAAGAGCGGGGGACGCCGGACCATACGGCACGAACTGCCGGCACACCGA
>CANJPN010000564.1 GCA_947475855.1 Bradyrhizobiaceae bacterium | reverse complement strand
GGACTCATCGAGGGCATCAACAGCCTCGTCCAGGCCGCCAAGGCAAAGGCGCGCGGATACCGAAACCGCGAGACATTGAAGGTCGTCACCTACATGATCGCCGGCAAACTCGATCTCAGGCTACCCACTTGAAACGTCGGGGAGCCAGAAAAAGCCGCTACTGTGCTGGAAATAATACACCGCTCTAGTTTTGCGGAATTTCATCTTAGCTATTTGGAGACCGAAGAATGGCACGAGCGCCCCGCCGCCCACGAAAGACAGTTCCGACGAAATCCGCGAACCAGCCAGACATTTCCGCGATGCCCTCCGAGAACGATATCACTGGTCGTTTCATTGTGACGTTCGCCGAAGGGGTCACTCGAGCCGATGCGCAAAAAGCCGTACATGCGCTCACCGGCCAATCGATGGAGGTATCGGCCGAGAAGGGTTTCGAGCTCGAGGCCGCGCTCGCGGGAGACGACAGTATTATATTCGACGAACTCAATCTCGCTTCGATGCATATGTCTCCCACTGAAATGTCTAGCCTCTCGTCCGCAGTTGGGAGCGACCAGCGCATTCTCGCGATCGAGCCTGACCGGGTCGTTTATGCGCTTGGCACCATCCCCACCAAAGTGACCGACAATGCAGCGCGGGAGTATATCCGTGGCTACAGGGATGGCATCAACGCGTTGGTGGCGCAGTTGCTTGGAGAAGCCGAAGAGCAGGTGCGAGAATCTGGAGTTGCCGCGTCTTGGGACCAGAGCGTGCTGACCTGGGGGCTGCAAGCGACGAAGGCGCACGAATCTAGGTTCACCGGCCGAGGGATCAAGGTCGCGATTCTCGATACCGGCATCGAATTCCAACATCCAGACTTCATAGGCCGGCAGATCGAATCCAAGTCCTTCATCTCCGGCGAGTTGGTCCAGGATGGAAACGGGCACGGCACACATTGTGCCGGCACATCGTGCGGAGTACGGACCCCTGCCAGGCAGCCACGTTACGGAATCGCGAGCGATGCCAGCTTGTTTGTAGGCAAGGTCCTTTCGAATTCAGGTCGAGGCTCCACGACGGCTGTCCTAGCTGGAATGGACTGGGCCATCCGACAGAAGTGCGAGATCGTCTCGATGTCGCTCGGTAGCCCCGTCGGTCCGGGCGATTCTCCTTCGATTGCCTATGAGAATGCTGGTGAGCGCGCCTTACGGGCTGGAAGCTTGATCATCGCGGCTGCCGGCAATGAATCGCACCGTCCTTCCGATGTAGCGCCGGTTGGAAGCCCAGCCAATTGTCAGACCATAATGGCAGTCGCGGCGCTGGACGAGAACTTCGGCGTAGCGAACTTCTCGAACGGCGCCATAAACGGTGGCGGCGGCGGCGTCGATATCGCGGCTCCAGGCGTCAATGTGAATTCTAGTTGGCTAATGCCTCGGCAATATCGCAGCATTAGCGGAACGAGCATGGCTTGCCCCCATGTCGCCGGTATTGCAGCGCTTTATGCTCAGGCCGATAATTCATTGCGAGGTCGCGCTTTGTGGGCCAAGCTCACCGCCAGTGCTCGACGATTGACGTCAAGCGCAAGAGATGTCGGCGCAGGACTGGTTATTGCGCCGTAGTCGCCCAATATACGGCGAGTGGCAGCGATGGATCAGTGTCAAGCGTTGCCACTCAACTGTTTGAGGCTGTCAAATGAGCGCTCCCGAGTTCCAAATCGTGATTGATGAAAAGCATGCCGACACGAAGGACAAGTTGAAAACCCTCGTTTCCAGGCTCGAGAGTGCCGGCCTCTCGGACGTTCAATGTCTGGAGTCGATCTGCATCATCACCGGCAAGGCAGACGCCAACAAGGCCAGCAAACTTGCAAGCGTGCCTGGCGTGCTCGCAGTCGAAGGAGCTGGTGTGATGCAGCTCCCTGAAAAAGAACTCCTGAAGCCAGAGCTCGCGAAACCAGAGAAAGCCAAGGCTGATACGGTCAAGGCCCGTGTCTCAAGAAGCAAGAAATCTTCCAAAAAGAAGTAACTCTTGGCTGTTTATTTCACGAGATCACCGAAGAGTTCGCGGGCTCGCGTGATGACGGCGGGGGAGGCGTCGGCGATGCCGTCGGCGATCTTCTGGGCATCTTCGCCACGCATCGCCTGGATGTCGATTTTCGACTTGGCGGCATCGGCCAGTAACTCAGGGTCTTTCATGGCGGCGTCGAAGGCGCGACGCAACACTTCGATACGGTCTCCCGGCACATCGGGCGGGACGACAATTGCGCGCGCGATAGCAGTCTCGGACGAGATGAAGCGCATCACATTACGATCGAGGTCATTGCCCGCGAGTTCCAGCAACAGCGGCACGTCGGGAAGCTCGGGATCGCGCACCAGTCCCACTTGGACGAGGATCGCGAGCTTCCCGTCTTTCAGCCAATCGGGCTTCGTTGATTTCCACGACGACCAGGAGTTCGAGCCGCGCCCTTGAACTTCGCCGCGCTCCATGGCGATGTTGACCTCGGCGCCGCCGGGATACCCCGTAACCAGCTTTATGCGCGGGCTGTAGAGCTTCTGCAGCGCCGTCGCGTAGAGCACGCCCGCGGTGCCGACGGGCGCGCCCAACACCAGCTCCTGCGTCTTCGTCTGCTCGATCTTGGTGATGCCGGTGGTGTGCCAGGAGTTGACGACGTTCGGCGAGCTCGTCGTGTTGCCGATCCAGCGGAATTTGCGTGTGTCGAACTGAACCCCCTGCACGCCCATCGCCTGCGCCGTCATCATGTTCGACATGATCATGTAAAGCGTGGTGCCGTCGCGTGGTGCAATCGCCGCGACGTAGTTGGTCGCCACGACGCCGCCCCCGCCCGGCATGTTGCGCGGTACGAGTTGCGGCTCGCCGGGAATATGGCGACCCATGTGGCGCGCGATCAGGCGGCCGCGAAAGTCGTAGTCGTTGCCGGGCGAAGTGCCGATCAGGATCGTGACCGTCTTGCCCTTGAAGAATTCGGCAGGCGATTGGGCCTGTGCGGGTGACGTCGGCGCTGCCAGAGCTGCCAGCAAAGCGACCGCGCCGCTCCAACGAAAGATCATGCCGTCCTCCCGACGATGCTTGTTGGGCCGCAATCTAGTCGGGCAGGGGATCAGGTCAACAACGCAAAAGGCCGACGCGAACAAGATCGCGCCGGCCTGGAGATACAGGGGTTGCAAGGTGTCAAACCCGGAGGGGCTGACACCCATCGCGCATCAATACCGGTAGGCGTCGCCCTTGAAGGGACCGGTTTGCTTCAGGCCGAGGTAGTCGGCCTGGGACTTGGTGAGCTTGGTCAGCTTGGCGCCGACCTTGGCCAGATGCAGCATCGCGACCTTCTCGTCGAGGTGCTTGGGCAGCACGTAGACCTTCTTCTCGTACTTGCCGGTGTTGGCGAACAGCTCGATCTGCGCCAGCGTCTGGTTGGTGAACGATGCGGACATCACGAACGAGGGGTGACCCATCGCGTTGCCGAGGTTCACGAGGCGGCCCTGCGAAAGCAGGATGATGCGGCGGCCCGTGGGGAACTCGATCTCGTCGACCTGGTCCTTGATGTTCGTCCACTTCATGTTCTTGAGGCCGCCGACGTCGATCTCGTTGTCGAAGTGGCCGATGTTGCAGACGATCGCGCGGTCCTTCATGGCCCGCATGTGATCGACTGTAATGATGTCCTTGTTGCCGGTCGCGGTGACGAAGATGTCGGCGCGGGTGACCGCGTCCTCCATCGTCACGACCTCGTAGCCTTCCATTGCGGCCTGCAGGGCGCAGATCGGATCGATCTCGGACACGAGGACGCGGCAACCAGCCTGACGCAGCGAAGCGGCAGAGCCCTTGCCGACATCGCCGTAGCCGGCGACCATCGCGACCTTGCCCGACATCATCACGTCGGTACCGCGGCGGATGCCGTCGACCAGCGACTCGCGGCAACCGTAGAGGTTGTCGAACTTCGACTTGGTGACGCTGTCGTTGACGTTGATGCAGGGGAACAGCAACGTGCCCGCCTTCTCGCGCTCATAGAGGCGATGCACGCCCGTCGTCGTCTCTTCCGAGACGCCCTTGATCGAGGCGGCGAGCTGGGCGAACCAGCCGGGCTTCTCTTTCAGGGTGCGCTTGACGAGCGCGAACAGGATTTCCTCTTCTTCGACCGTGGGCTTCTCGAGCTGGGCGAGAACGGCTTTGTCGCCCTTCTCGGCGAAGTAGCCGAGGTGGACGAAAAGCGTGGCGTCGCCACCGTCGTCGAGGATCATGTTGGGCACGCCCCCATCCGACCACTCGAGGATCTTGCGGGTGTACTCCCAGTAGTCCTTGAGGCTCTCGCCCTTCACCGCGAATACGGGGATGCCG
>CANJPN010000563.1 GCA_947475855.1 Bradyrhizobiaceae bacterium | reverse complement strand
GCGCAGATCGCCTTCGGCCAAATAGATCGGATACCCCCGCAAGCCCGGACACAGCCAAGCCCCTCCGTCCCGGTTCTTCGAAAGGCGGCGGCACTCCTTCAGGTCGATTGTGGTCAAGCGGCTCTTGTTGAGGTCGACGGCTACTGCCGTTGCGGACGAGGCGGACAGCGCTGCGAGGCTGCTGACCAAGCCGAGGAACATTGCCCGCATGCGCCGCCTCCTACATTGCCGTCGCACCACTCCCAGTCATCTCGTCGCTAAGTGCCGGTGTTATCATTGCTAGCTGGTGGAACGTTGCCATTGTCAGCAGTCCTGGCTGGTTTGGCGCCGCCTTTCGCCACAACGACCATCGCCGGTCGCAGCACGCGATCCTCGATCATATAGCCGAGCTGGAAAACCTGAATCACCGTGCCTGCCGTCACGTCTGGATTTTCCTGCTCCATCACAGCCTGATGCAAGTTCGGATTGAATGGTTCGCCCATCGGATCGATGCGCCGCACTCCGTGCCGCTCAAGCACCTGCAGGAATGCGCGCTCCATCATCACGACGCCTTCGACGACACTCTTCAGCGGTCCATCATGGTCGCTTGCTCCAGGCGGAACGGCAGCGACCGCGCGTTGGAAGTTGTCCGATATACCTACGATGTCGACTGCAAATTTGGTGATTGCGTACTTGGCACCGTCGACCTTCTCCCGCTCCATACGCTTGCGCAGATTGTCCATCTCCGCATGAGCGCGCAGCAGCCGGTCAGTCAGATCGGATTGTTGACTTTCGAGTTCCTTGACGCGCGCTTCGAGCACGGCGGTTGTATCCAATACGCCCGACGTCGGATCTTGCGTTGCGCCAGACGGCCCAGCCTGTGGCTCGGCCCGCACGCTCTCGTGCGGCTTCTCCTGATCGTTCATCATGCCTCGTTTTAACGATGCTACGGGCGCGCGGCGCGGCCCTGATCCAGTGCGAAAAGCTCGGCCTGCATATCAGCCGTTGCTCCCCAAAAATCAAGTCAGTAAGCGGCCAACGAGGCGCGCGGTGTAATCGACCATCGGGATGATCCGCGCATAGTTCAGACGGGTCGGGCCAATCACGCCCAGTACGCCGACGATCTTGCGCGCGCTGTCCTGGAACGGCGCTACGATCAGTGACGAACCCGACAGCGAGAACAGCTTGTTCTCCGACCCGATGAAGATCCGCACACCATCGGCGCGTTCGGCGAGTCCGAGCAACTGAATAAGATCGCTCTTGGTCTCCAAATCGTCGAACAGGCGGCGGATCCGGTCGAGGTCGTCAACCGCGCTGAAGTCGGTCAGCAGGTTCGATTGGCCTCGTACGATCAGGCTCTTACGGTCGTCCATCGAGCCGGACCATTCTGCGAGCCCAGCATGGATGACCTTGCGGGTCAGATCGTCCAGTTCGGCCTTTGCCGTCGCCAACTCCGTCTCGATGCGTTTGCGCGCTTCGCCGATGTTGAGACCGCGAATATTCGCGTTGAGATAGTTGGCTGCCTCCATCAAGGAGGAGGGGGGCAACCCCGGCGGCACATTGATCACGCGATTCTCGACGCCATTGTCTTCGCCGACAAGAACGACCAGCGCGCGTCCGGGCTCGAGACCGACGAACTCGATATGCTTGAGCCGGCCCACCAATTTTTCGGCAAGCACCACTCCGGCGCAATGCGACAGGCCCGAGATCATCTCGCTGGCCTCGTTCAACACCTGCTCGACCGACGTCTGCTGACGCACTTTGATCTGCGCCTCGATCTCCTTGCGCTCTTCGACGTTGAGTTCGCCCACTTCCAAGAGGCCGTCTACGAACATCCGCAGCCCTTGCTGCGTCGGCATTCGCCCAGCCGAGGTGTGTGGCGCGTAGATCAGGCCGAGGTGCTCCAGATCCGACATGACGTTGCGGATCGAGGCAGGCGAGAGCGTCGTCGGCAAGACGCGCGCCAGATTGCGGGAGCCAACGGGTTCACCCGTCGTCAGGTATTGCTCCACTATCCTACGGAAGATGTCGCGGGAGCGATCGTTCAGACTCTTCAGCTCGTTCGTGATGTCCACCATGGCGTGTCTTGGCACTGACCTCCCCAGATGGGTACCGGTTTCTGTCGTGTCAATGACCGCCCGTTGGGATTGGCCCCGACGTAGCGAGCGGAGTACGCGACTCTAGCGAGCCGCTGCTCCACTCGTCAAATGGCTGGGCGCACTACCCCTCACTAGGCCTTGCAACGGGCGCTATCCGCGGGCAGTCGCTTCCAGAGCATTGTCTCGCTGAGCAGCTTTACGCCTGCATAGCCGAATACTTTCAATGTATTGGCGTCATTCAGAGACAGCTCGAGATTGAAGTTCTTGCCTTCCTCGGGATCGTAGATCCAACCGTCCTGCCACTGGCCTTTGCCGTCATGCTTCAGTCCGCCGATGATCTGCAATCCGCAAACGGGGCGGCCGCGCTTTCCCGTGTCGGGATTGAGGGCATCGGTCCATGGCTTGCCCTTGGGATCGAGCGGCTCCTTGAGCCAAACGATGTTGCCGCAAAGCTCGGCGCCACAGCCCTTTACCTCGACTGCGGCCTTGCCTTCGTTGTCGAGCCAAAGCCCGGCAACGCCGGGCGCCGCTTGCCCGAATGCTGGCGGCGCAACCGTGTAGGCTCCGATCAAGAGACCGATTCCGGCGATTGCTGCGCCGATGCCGTTGAATTGAAAGGACTTCATTGTCGACCTCGTCGAAAGATGCAGTGTCATAGGAAGTGAAGCAACTAGGCATAGCCTCCCGCAACTGCACCGAATCACCCACCAATCATCCTTATTCGATTACGCGCCCCCCTCAGGCTATTCCATGCATCGATAAGGGTTTTCCCGGCCGAATTGGGGCACGAGAAAGGCGCACGCCAAGGCCGGTGCTTCGTGTGGCCCGCAATCCCCATGCTTTATCGTGCTCATGTCTACGGTTGTGCTCGTCACAATCGGGCACTACTTTCCAGCGTGAGGATACTGGCCGACGGAATGGCTGGGCGTTGACGTTCGCTTGATCGAGCAAGGCCCGCGCCGACAGCTTCGATGATTAGTTCCGGATCCGCCCCCCTTTCGCGAAGGCTCGAAGAAGGCTCCATGAAAAAAGCTCTTGGACTTCTAGGCGTTTTCTTCCTGTTCTTGGTTGTCGTCATCGCGGCCTTGGCGATCATTTTGCCGCTGACCGACTTCCCCAAGCGCATGCTGGTGGCGGGCACCCGCGCCAAGACCGGGCTCGAGCTGAAGATCAACGGCCCGATGACGATGCGCCTCGTGCCAAGCCTCAAGCTGCATATGGAAAGCGTCGTCCTTACCAATCCGGCGCAGCCGCAAAGCGCACCGATCGTCGTCTCGAAGGTCGTCGAACTCGACGCAGGTTACTTGGCAGCACTTGGCGCGACGCACACACTCGATCGGGTCTCCCTGACCGATCCGGTGCTCACGGTCGAAACCGACAAGCAGGGCCGCTACATCTGGCAACCGGACGTCGCAGTTACGCGCGAGGCGCCGGCCCGCACCACACGAGGGTTTTCTTTCTCCCGCGTCGAGATCAAAGGCGGCACGATCAGCTATCGCGACCAGCGCGACGGTTCAACCATGCGCCTGGAGCGCGCCGACGTCGAATTGCGCAATGCCAACCAGGAAAGCATCGGTGAGGCGCTGATCAAGGCTGGGGCGACAGTTGTGCTCGATCCGGGTACAGGCACGAGCGTAGAAGTCTCCGATCTCGATGCCAAGGCCAGTACCTTCTCCGGCGCCCGTATCGGAAGCCTCGTCGCGTCGGGGGCCAATTTGCGCTGGCGTGATCGTACGCAGCCTTCCGGCGTCGAGGCGACGAAGTTTACCGCTACCGCCGATGGGCTGGGCTTCGATGGCGCCAGTCGCCTTACATTCAACGGCGGCACTATGAGCTGGCGCGACCCGGCAAGCGGAAGCACGCTTACAGCAGAAAATCTCGAGACCGCTGCGGGTTCGCTGAAAGGAGGGCGCCTCGACGACTTGAAATTCAAGAGCAACCGGCTTGCTTACGCCCATCCGGCAAGCGGGTCGGTCAGCATCAGCGGATTGGCAGGTACCGCCAAGACAGCTCGCGTGGATGCGCTCGATGATCTCGCGATCACCGGCGCGTCGGTGGCTTATGTCTTGGTCCGGAACGGCCGTTTCGATGCATCCGGGATTACGGCCACAGCCAAGTCGGTTACCTCAGCCGCGATCGATGACGTCACCGTCAAGAGCACCGCCGCGACTTTCGTCAACGAGGGCACGGGCACTATCCGCGCCGGCACGATGACGGCCGCTGCCAAAAGCGCCACCACGGC
>CANJPN010000562.1 GCA_947475855.1 Bradyrhizobiaceae bacterium | reverse complement strand
GGAGTGGCAGATGGCGCCACCAGCATGTGCCAAGAGACGGCCTCGAAGTCAGGTCGGGCGGCTGCTTCGGCGAACGGGGGGACGTCGGGGAGCGTCGGCAACCGGGTGGTTGACGTGACAGCGAGTGCTCGCAAAGCCCCATCCCGGATCAGTCCCAACGATGCGCCGGCCTCCGCAAATGTGAGAGGAATGTGGCCGGCGGCAACGTCGCCGATCGCCTGCGGACTGTTCCGATAGGCCACATGGTTCATGTCCACGTCGAAGATTTGCTTCAGGTATTCTCCCGCCAGATGTGGTGCGCCGCCGGGGCCCGGTGAAGCATAGCTGACCGTTCCCTTGTTCGCCTTGAGATACTGGATCAGTTCGGCGACGTTCTTGACGGGAAGTTTCGGGTTGGCCACGAGAATGAAGGGTGACTTGAGGTAATGCGAAACCGGGATGAAATCGGTCACGGGATCGTAGGGCGGCTTTTTGAACATCGTGGGCCGTATTGCGAGGATCGAACTCGACATCACGCCGAGCGTCGATCCGTCCGGCTCTGCCCTCAGCACGCCTTCGGCGGTGGCGAGCCCGGCTGATCCGGGCCGGTTCTCGACGATAACAGGTCGCCCGAGGCGCTGGGAAAGACGTTCGGCATAGGTTCGGGCGACGATATCGAGTCCTGTTCCCGCTGCCAGTTGAGCGATGATCAGGATGCGCTTGCCGGACGCTTCTTGGGCGTGTGCGGGAAAGGCTGCAGCGGTTGCAAGCGCAAGAGTTGCCAGGATGCGCATCATGGTTCTGGGCATTTGTCGGTTCCTGCGTCCGCGAGCGTTCATTCCAGATGGATCGTGGTCGAGAATCCAAAAGGCCGAACGGCTGCATTCCCCCGTTTCCGGACCAGCCATGCAAACTACCGGAGTTGTCACCCGCCGTCGGGTGTGGAACTAAGTGTCCCCGAGATGGCAATCCTCTGAGCAGTATAGACTGCCGAGGCCGGGATTAGGAGTAGATAATGCCCGTCAAAGACTTGCGCAGTTGGATCGCCGAGCTGGAGAACGCCGGCGAGGTTACGTCCATCAAGGGCGCCAACACGACCGAGGAAATCGGCGGCTTGGTCGACATCTATATGCGCAAGCCGGGCAACCCCGCAGTGCTGTTCGACGAGATTCCGGGATATCCTAAAGGCCATCGCGTGCTGGCCAACATTCTGACCTCTCATCCGCGCTGCGCCATCGCGCTGGGCCAGGACCCCAAGAGCACTCACCGCGATCTGACGCAGTGGTGGCGCAAGTATTTTGCCGACAAACCCTCGGTGCCGACGCGCCAGGTCAACGGTGGCCCGCTGCTCGAAAACGTGATGAAGGGTGGCGATGTCGATATTACGAAGATTCCCACTCCCCGCTGGCATGAAGGGGACGGTGGTCCGTTCATCGGTACGGCCTGCCTCGTGATCATGAAGGATCCGGACAGCGGCTGGGTGAACGCAGGCTGCTACCGCATTCAGAGCCATGGCCCGAATTACGCGGGTCTCATGATGTCGCCGGGCAAGCATTGTCGGATCATCATGGGCAAGTATCACGACCGAGGGCAGAAATGCCCGGTCGCCGTCGTGACCGGCATGCATCCCGCTTTGTTCATGCTGGCTGGCCTGGAAGTTCCCTATGGCAAGTCCGAGCTGGACATGGCCGGCGGTATCCTCGGCGAGGGCGTCGAGGTCATCAACATGCCGACGACGGGACTGCCCGTCCCCGCGCATGCCGAGATCGCGTTTGAAGGCTTCATTGCGCCCGATGACACGTTCATGGAAGGGCCGCTCGGCGAGTGGACCGGCTACTATTCCGGTGAGGCGCGGCCCGAGCCGGTGATCCGGATCGAGACGCTCATGCATCGCAACAACCCGATCCTGGTCGGCGCAATTCCCGGCGTGCCACCCAACGACAATACGTTCTATTTCGGTGCCTACCGGTGCGGCGCGGTCTGGAACCAGCTCGAAGCCGCCGGCGTACCGGGCGTGACGGGCGTCGGTGCGCTCGAAGCGGGCGGTTCGCGCTTCTGGCTGACGGTTTCAATCAAGCAGATGTACGGCGGGCATTCTAAGCAGGCCGCGATGGCGGCCGCGAGCTGTCACGCCGGCGCCTTCAACAACCGATGGGTGGTCGTGGTCGATGACGACATCGATCCCACCAACATCAACGATGTGCTTTGGGCGATGTGCACCCGGGTCGATGCCCGCGAGGATCTCGAGATCATCAGGGGCGGCTGGAGCTCGGCACTGGATCCAATGTGCTACGAATATGATGGCGATCGCCGCAATACCCGCACGATCATCGATGCATGCATCCCCTGGAGCCGGATCAAGACGTTTCCGAAAGTCGCGCGCAACTCGAAGGAACTCGAAGCAAAAGTTCGCGAGAAATTCGGAAAGCACATGCCAAAGAATGGGTGATGGGATGGTGCGCCACGCTGCAGGCTTAGTGCGCTTGTGGTCCCATTGAGGCCTGTCGCACCAGTGGGGAGCCGATGGCGCTCGCGTTCATAGATCTCAAGGCGCAACAGCGCAGTATTGAAGCCGCGTTGCAGCAGGCGATCGGCAGAGTGCTCGCGCACGGCGCCTACATCATGGGGCCGGAGGTCGCCGAGCTGGAAAGCCAGCTCGCAGCGTTCTGTGGCTGCAAGCACGTGCTGAGCTGCTCCAACGGAACCGATGCCCTGGCGTTGGTGCTGCGGGGCTGGGGTATCGGTCCCGGTGACGCTGTGCTGGTTCCTGCCTTCACCTTTGCAGCAACCGCCGAGGTGGTGGCGTGGCTTGGAGCAACGCCGGTGTTCGTCGATGTGGAAGAGCACGACTTCAACATGGCGGCCGGTAGTTTACGTGACGGGATCGACACGGCGCGCAAGTTGGGTCTGACACCGCGCGCGGTGATCCCGGTCGATCTCTTCGGGCAACCGGCGGACTATGATGCGCTTTTGCCTGTCGCGACCGAAGTGGGGCTCAAGGTACTCTGTGATTCAGCCCAGGCTTGCGGGGCGAGATACAAGTCTCGCAGGGTGGGCGAGATTGGCGATGCGACATCGACGAGTTTCTTCCCGGCCAAGCCGCTCGGTTGCTATGGTGACGGCGGTGCGGTGTTCACAGATGACGATGCTCTGATCGAGGCAATGCGTAGCCTTCGTGTGCATGGTCAGGGCTCGGACAAATACGAGAACGTGCGGATCGGGATCAATGGCCGTCTCGACACGATCCAGGCCGCTGTCCTCTTGCAGAAACTTGCGATTTTCCCTGCCGAGATCGAGGCGCGTGAACGGATCGCGCAGCGATACAACGCAGGGCTCTCGAACATCGTGAGTGTGCCGCGTGTGGCCGAGGGGCGGACAAGTGTGTGGGCACAGTACACGATCCGCGTGGCGGCGAATGCACGGCAGCGTGTGATCGCCGAACTGAAGGCGAAGGGAATCCCCACGGCGGTCTACTATCCGATCCCGCTCAATCGGCAACCGGCTTACGCCGGATATCCGAGCGCGAGCCGCGGCGTACCCGTCAGCGAGCGATTGTCCGGCGAGGTCTTGAGCCTCCCGATGCATCCTTATCTCGACCCGGATACGCAGGACTTTATCGTCGCCGAGGTCCGCCGGGCGCTGGGCGGCTAGATCTTGGTGAGCCTCGCCCGCGCGCGCTTGAAATACCTGCCTTCCCGCCGCCCAAATCCTTGTTCAGGGTATGAACATGATGCTTGATCGGCTTTTGGCCGGCTACTATTGGAATGGCTAGACTCCTATTGCCGCTGGCTGGGTGGAAACCTCCCACGCAGCGCGGCTTACGTAACCAGCCTCGAGGGGCTCGAGCGAGGCTCGAGTCACCCCTTGGGCGGTAGCGTGCCCAATTCGATTGGGATCAGACTGCTGTAATTGGAACGATGCTCAGTCGTGGTCGCGGTGATTGGGCGCGATGCGTTCGGAGGGATGCGATTGAGCGGCATCATCGGATCCGTGTTGTGGTCCGGTCACGGACTACGCCACAAGTTACGGCGTTGGTCTCACAAGGGTCGCAAGGGGGTCTCGATGCACGAGACTAGCCGGTGGTCGCTGGCCTCGAGGTTGACGGCGGATACGCGACGAACCTCGATCGTCTCGGTATGCCGCACAGCGATGCGATGATGACAGCGGCCGACCGGCTGATGGATGAGATGGGATCGCTGCCCAAGCAGGTTGGGAAGAAGAGCTATCTGACGGCGGCTGGGCCCGAGGTGATCGGGAAGTATCCGGAGATCATCAGGTGGGGCCTCGACGAGCGTTTGCTCGCGATCGCGGAACGTTACCACGGGATGCCGGTCGTCTATCGGGGTGTTCTAGCCCGGCTC
>CANJPN010000561.1 GCA_947475855.1 Bradyrhizobiaceae bacterium | reverse complement strand
GCGAACCCCACGGACAGTTCAATCGGTCTTATCCGTTCGCAAACTCGTGTCTGTGACAGTCAGGGCTCGCCTCGATCGATAAGCGCGCCTGCCTCATTCATATCGTCTGGAGTGTCTTGGGAAAATCCTCAGCCCGTCTCCTCAGTTAGGCATGCGATTCCTTGCGCTCCCGATTCCATGCCTTCTCGATCCGTCGTCAGCAAAGAGTTTTCGCGGCGGCTCCTGCCTCTCATTATCCAACGGGATCCAACGGGGACGTTCTACCACGGTCGGTCGATGTGGTCACGGCTCAACTCGCTATGACCGATGGCTAGCGAACAATCGTGACGTGTTTGTGCCATTCGGTAACACCGCTCGGCAACTGTGTTGGTCAGCCGTGTGGGGAAGGTTTCAGCGAGGTGCGCCAAATGCCGTAAGCGGCTTGTAGAATCCTGGCGTCAAACCCGCTTCGGCCCTGGCGCGATCATTAAAGGGTGGCTTCACCGGTCCGCGGAAGTTGGCCCGGACCAGTTCGTGGAAGGTCGCTTCTGGCGGAACGCCATGACGCTGGCACATGAAGCGGAACCATCGCATTCCGATAGCGACGTGGTGTTTCTCATCGCGGTATATCACTTCGAGGACGGCCGCGGAGGCCTTATCGCCGGACTGGCTCAGGCTTGCGATCATGGACGGTCCGACATCCAGGCCGCGCGCCTCCAGGACGAGTGGAACCACGGCGAGGCGTGCCAGGAGGTCGTGGCGGGTTGCTTGCGCCGACTGCCATAGCCCGTCATGCGCGGGGAGGTCGCCGTAGGTCCCGCCTAGATCCGCAAGGCGCCGGCTGACCAATTCGAAGTGCGCAGCTTCTTCCTGACCAACTCTTACCCAATCGTCGAAATATTGTGACGGCATGGGAATATGGGCAAACCTACCGATGAGGTCCCAGGTCATATCGACGGCGTTGAGCTCGATATGGGCCAGCGCATGGAGAAGCGCGAAGCGCCCTTTCTCTCCCGATGTCGTTCGTCGCGGCATCGCGCGCGGGGGCAATAACTCCGGTCGTTCCGGTCTGCCGGGTCTGGCAGGCATGGCGTGTGGTGAACTGACGTTGCCAAGGCTGAGCCGTCCCTCGTCCCATGCAGATCTGGCGGCGTTGGCCAGCCGGACTTTCTGGGCCGGGTCGGACGCCAGAACGATTTCCCGGGCGACTGCCGGTAATCCTCCCGCCAGGATTGCGACCGTGTCGTCGGGAACAGTGGCCTCGCCGTCGGCAATTTGGTTCATCAGCCGGTTTATGCCTATTTCGTCAATGACTTGACAGCAGCCAAGACTTCTTCGGCATGACCGGCGACTTTGACCTTGCGCCAGATCTTGGCGATCTTGCCTGACTTGTCGATCAAGAACGTCGAACGATCCACCCCCATGTATTTCTTTCCATACATGGATTTTTCGACCCAGGAGCCGAACGCTTCGGCGATGCCCTTGTCCTCGTCAGAGGCCAGCTTGACGGCCAAGTCGTGTTTCAGGCGAAATTTGGCATGGCTTTTCGCGCTGTCGGGGGAAATGCCGATCACGTCTGCTCCTGCTTTTTCGAAGTCGGCGACCAGACAGGAGAAGTCCTTGGCTTCGGTCGTACATCCGGGCGTATCGTCTTTTGGATAGAAGTAGACCACCACCGGATGGCCCTTATAGCTCGCGAGAGGCACTGATTTGCCATCGTCGGTCACTAGCTTGATATCGGGGGCCTTGTCGCCTTCTTCGAGCATGGAGTGCGCCTTTCTTTGGTCCTGATTTTTCATGCACAAGCAGCGATGTTAGGGTAGTAGCGCGGATCGCTGCAACGTGTCAGTCTCGTCGAGTATTTCTTGGGTATGATGCGTCTTGCGAGTTGGCGTCGGCGCCCGGGTCTAGTGCACAGGTGTTTTCGGTGCGCGGGGTGCCGTACTTGTAGTCTGCTGCGTGGTGGTACGGAACAGATGGGGGGCCGGATCGCCAGGGCGGTTCAGGCAGCGGGAACTCGGGTCGCATAGGTCGTGGAAAGACGCCATACAGCGCCCGGCGCGGCGACTGAAAAGACAACCCGGCGAGCTGGCTCGGCGAAGGCAACGCACGTAAGCGAGTCTGCGCTGCGGAGGCGCTTTGCGTGGCCGATATGGATCACGACGCGCATTGTCCTGCCGTGCTTCATTTTGCTGTCGATCGCGGCAGGCATCTTCTGGGTGAAGCTGCTGAATGGTCCGATTTCGCTCAGGTTCATCGCGGAACCGATCGCGCGCGCTATCTCTAACGACTTGCCGGGGTTCGCGGTTTCGATTGAAGATGCGACCGTGCTGCTGGCCGAGGGGCGCGGGCTCGAGTTCCGGCTGCGTAATGTGAATCTCGTCGATCCGCGCGGCATGACGATCGCGCGGGCGCCGGATGCTGCGATCACGCTGAGTGGGTCTGCTCTATGGTCCGGCAAGTTTGCGCCGTCGAGAATCATCCTGATCGAGCCGAGTATCGTTCTGCAGTATTCCCGCGAGCGCGGTCTGTCGCTGAGCTTCGCCGAGGCCGCGAGGACAGAGGGTGGGGCTGGTCGTGTGGCAGAAGCGCCCCCCGTCGCTACCGCTCAAGTCCAGGCAGAAATCGGTTCGGTGATCGGATCGCTGTTTGCACAAGCCAATCAAACTGTTGGAGCCGCTTCGTATATCAGGGGTATCGGCCTCAGGAACGCGACACTCGCTATCGACAGTTCGGGACAACGCGCGGCATTCCGAGTGCGCGAAGCGGACATCGGAATTGACCGGCGGCGCGAGGGGAGGATGCTTGGCGCGAGCCTGGTGATGGATAGCTCCAGCGGGCCTTGGCAAGTCTCTATGGTGGCCAATCATGATGACCAAAGCAGCGCTTCGTCGATCGATTTGCGGATAGCCGACCTCGTACCGAGCGCGGTCGCGGCGGCATGGCCCCTTCTCGCTCCGGTCGCAGCGCTTGATCTGCCAATCAATGGTACGGCTTCGTTCAAGTTCGCCGGTTCCGGGGAGCTTACAACCGCGATCGCCGATCTGGAGTTCGGCCGGGGTGTTTTCGCACCGGGGCTTCGCGGAAATGGGCGGATGGTATTGGACGGCGGGCGGATCGCGGCCAAATACGATCCCGCTGCACGGCGGATTTCGTTCAGCACAACGCGGTTTGCATCGGGGGCGAGTTGGGCTGCGTTTCAAGGAGGGATCGGGTTCGCAGTAGAGTCCGGCAGGCCGTGGCAGATCGAACTCGCGGCGGTAGAAGGCCAACTGGCAGCGGAGGAGTTCGGGCAAGGGCCGCGTCCACTCGAGGCATTTCGGGTGCGCGCAGCTCTCGATCCGCAAACCGGGGGCATCGATATCGCGGAGGCCGTGCTGAAGGCGGCTGGCGGCGAAATCACCATGTCGGGCCAGGTGCCGCCGAAAGGATCTGCTGCCCGGATGTTGCTGCAGGGGCGCCTGTCACCGATGGGGGTTGATGCGGTCAAATTGCTTTGGCCTTCGATTATTGCGCCTTCAGCTCGGTTGTGGAGTGGAAAGCAGATTCAGCAGGGCCGGCTTGCCGGAGGCACGTTCGTCGTCGAAGATGTCGGCGTCGGAGCGGAGCGGGGGCGCGGCGGCGCAGACGGGCTGCGGATCGGTGTGTCGCTCGAGGGGACAAACGTTCGCATCCAGCCAAAACCTGGATTCGCACCGGTCGAGGCGCCTCGCGTGCTTGTTCGCCTGGAAAGCAATGCGCTCGAAGTGGCAGCGCCGGAGGCGGTTATACTTACGACTCCGCAGCGCCGACTGCCCATCCGAGGGGTGCGGTTGGTCGCGAGTGATGTGACGGCGCCCACTTCAATGGGCGATCTGACCTTCAGAGCTCAAGGTGCGCTTCAGCCGGCGCTGGATCTGGCGGAGCAGCAGGCCACCCGCAATGGACGCGGGTTGGTTTTGCCCGGTGAAGGTCTCGACGGGCGGGTCGATGCTCAAGTTCGTATACAGGTGCCACTGGGCGATGATGTCCACGCGGAAGACACGCGTTTGGAAATCAAGGGTCGGGTGACCGACGGGCGCGCCCGCGGCGTGTTCGGCGGCTGGGAAGTCACCGGCGCGTCGCTAGGGGTCGATGTGACGGACCAGCAGCTCGATATCAAGGGCGACATGCTGGTTGCGGGGGTTCCAGCGAAACTGGCGCTTCGGCGCATCTTCGCGGCTCCCGAAAGCGAGCAGCCGCCTGTCCTTGTGACGACGACGCTGGACACTGAAAATCGCACGCAGCTCGGGCTTGATGTCAACGAGTTCGTTTCGGGCGAAATGCCAATCGAGCTTCTGATCACGCCGAGACCACAGGGCGAACCCCAGATTCAAGTGCGTGC
>CANJPN010000560.1 GCA_947475855.1 Bradyrhizobiaceae bacterium | reverse complement strand
TCATCCCGAGCACGAGGAGCGCGTGCGGGAGCTGGCGCGCGCGGCGCTGCCGGGCGTCGACATCTCGCTGTCGTGCGAGGTGGTGCCGCAGATCCGCGAGTACTACCGGCTGTCGACTACCGTCATCAATGCGTACCTGCAGCCGATCCTGGCGCGGTACATCGACAAGCTCGACGGGCGTCTGGGTGAGGCCGGCATCGGTACGCGCGCGGCCTACATCATGCAATCGAACGGCGGCATGGCGACGTTCGCGGCGACCGCGCGCAAGGCCGTGACGACCGTGTTGTCGGGACCGGCGGGCGGCGTCACCGCCGGCGTCGCGCTTTCCGCGTCTACTGGGCTGCCAAACATCATCACGTTCGACATGGGCGGGACGTCGTGCGACGTGGCGCTCATCAAGGGCGGCGAAGCAATCATCGCCAACCACGGCAAGGTCGAAGGGCGCGACATCGCCGTGCCGATGATGGACATCAATACGGTGAGCGCGGGCGGCGGCACGCTGGCGACGGTGGACCGCTTCGGAACGCTGAAGGTCGGACCCGAGAGCGCCGGCGCGGCACCGGGGCCTGCCTGCTACAGCCGCGGCGGCACTCTGCCGACGATCACGGATTGCAATCTCGTGCTCGGGCGGCTCAGCGAGGACAACTTCCTCGGCGGCCGGATGAAGCTCGACCGCGCCAAGGCGGTCGCTGCCATCGAAAGCGCCGTGGCGAAGCCGCTCGGCATCGACGTGATGGAGGCTGCGGAAGGCATCGTCCGGATCATCGACGTGAAGATGGAAGAAGCGATCAAGGCGATCTCCACCATCCGCGGGCACGACTTGCGCGAGTTCATGCTGCTGCCGTTCGGCGGCGCGGGGCCGATCCATTCGGGTGCGATCGCGGCGAGCCTCAAGATGGCGGGGCTGGTGATCCCGCTTTATCCGGGCGTGTTCTCGGCTATCGGCCTGCTGATGTCCGACGTGAAGCACGACTACATCCAATCGCGGCTGACGCGGCTCGCCAGCGCCGATCCGGCCGAGGTCGATGCGGTGTTTCGGCGGCTCGAAGGCAAAGCCGCAGCGGAACTCGCCGACGAGGGCTTCGCGAAGGGACATGTGCGCATCCAGCGCGCGCTCGACATGCGCTATGCGGGCCAGGGCTACGAGATCACCGTCCCCTGCGACACGATCTCGGGGGCTGACGATCTCGCAAGGTTGCGCACAAAACTCGACGACATCCATCGCCAGCAATTCGGCCATGCCGCGCCGGACGAGGTCGTGGAGATCGTGTCGTGGCGAGTGCAATCCGTCGGCATGGTGCCGCCGGTCGAGACGCGGCGCTTCGAGCGGCAGGGAACGCCTCTGTCGGCCGCGCTGCGCGAGAGGCGGCCGGTGCGTTTCGACGGGGCGATGCACGACTGTCCGATCTACCAGCGCGAGCGCCTCGACGTCGGACACGAGATCGCGGGGCCGGCGATCATCGAGCAGTACGATTGCACGATCGTGATCGAGCCTCAGCAGGTGGCGAAGGTGGATGCGGTCAAGAACCTGATCATTTCGAGTTAGGATCGCGCCGGCCGCCGCTCCGACCGGCGGACCGCACAACGACAACACGAACAGGAGGAGACGAGATGTTGCGTATTTCCAGGCATCCGGCATGGCGGCTGGGCGGTCTCGCCTCCATTCTCCTCGGCTTCGCTGCAGGTACGGCAGCGGCGCAGGAGTTTCCGTCGCGACCGCTGCGACTCATTCTCGGATTTGCGCCGGGTGGCGGATCGGACCTGATGGGGCGTGCGATCGGCGCACTGCTCACCGAGCAGATCGGCAAGCAAGTGATCGTCGAGAACCGTCCCGGCGCAGGCGGCACGGTGGGTGCGGAAGTGGTCGCGAATGCACCGCCCGACGGCTACACGCTGATGCTCGCGACGATCGCGAACGCGCTGCATCCGCACGTCTACAAGCTCAAGTACGATTCCGCGAAGGCGTTCGCGCCGGTCTCGCTGCTCGCGCGCGGCAGCTATGTTCTGGCGATCAATCCGGGGCTGCCGGCGCAGAACGTAAAAGAGTTCATCGCCTACGCGAAGGAGAACCCCGGCAAGGTCCACATGGGCAACTCCGGCGCGGGAAGCTTCGTGCATCTGACGTCGGCGCTGTTCTCGCTGATGGCGGGCGTCGACATCGTGCACGTGTCCTACAAGGGAAGCGGGCCAGCCATCATCGACGTGCTCGGCGGGCACGCGCAGGGCGTGATCAGCGCGCCGGGGCAGCTCGCGGGTCACGGTAAATCCGGCAAGCTGCGGATCATCGGCGTTACCGACAGCAAGCGCGTGCCCGTGCTGCCCGACGTTCCGACGATCGCGGAGGCGGGGCTGCTAGGCTACGAGGCGGCGAACTGGTGGGCGATCGTCACCACCGGGGGAACGCCGCAGCCGATCGTGGAGAAACTGCACCAGCACCTCGGCGCGGTTCTCGCCTCGGCCAAGGCAAAAGAGCAGTTCGAGAAGGAGGGCGCGGAGGTCGCGACGATGAAGCCCGACGAACTCGGCCGGTTCATGGCAGCGGAGACCGAGAAGTGGGGCCGCGTCGTCCGCGACGCCAAGATCAAGGCGGAGTGAATTGTTCCCCCTCCCCTCGCTGAACAGCGCGGGGAGCAGGAGATGAAGGAAACGACGAACATGAAGCTGCCTTCCCGCATCATCGACATGTCGATGACGATGGACAACGAGACCGTGGTCGATCCGGAAGTGATGCGTCCGAAGATCGAGTACAAGACGGGCGCGGACAACGCCGAGATGGTGTGCAGCTTCTTTCCGGGGCTGAAGGTTTCGGACCTGCCCGGCGGCGAGGGCTGGGCGTGGGAACGGATCGATCTCGTCACGCACAACGGCACGCATCTCGACGCGCCGTATCACTATCATTCGGTCGACGCCCAGGGCCGCCGCATGATGACGATCGACGAGGTGCCGCTCGACTGGTGCTTCCGGCCCGGGGTGAAGCTCGATTTCAGGCGGCTGCCCGATGGCCACGTCGTCTCGCCGGCCGAGGTCGAGGCGGAACTCGCGCGCATTGGGCATCAATTGCAGCCGCTCGACATCGTGCTGGTCAACACGCGCGCCAGCGAGTGCTACGGCACGCCTGAATACATGACGGCCGGCATCGGCATGGGGCGCGAGGCGACGCTGTGGCTGACGAGCCGGGGCGTGCGCGTGACCGGCATCGACGCGTGGGGCTGGGACGTTCCATTCTTCCACATGGCGAAGCGGTGGGAGGCGACGAAGGACCCGGCGATCATCTGGGAAGGCCACCTCGCCGGCATCGACATTCCCTATTGCCACATGGAGAAGCTGCAGCATCTCGAGCAGCTTCCCGCGACCGGCTTCTGGGTGTCGTGCTTCCCGTGCAAGATCAAAGGCGCGTCCGGCGCCTGGACGCGCGCGGTTGCGATGATCGATTGAGGTGACGGCGTCAGACCCTCCGGGTCCGACACCGTGACGGCTCTATTCACTTGCCGTCTTCTTCCGCGCTTTGGCCTTGCTCGCCTTCGGCTTCTTGCCGGTCTTCGACGGTGCCTTCGTTTTGCCACCGGAGAGCCCCAGGCGAACCTGGCGATGATTGATCTCGAACTCCAGATGCTCCAACGACATTGGAATGTCCGGGCTCTCCACGAGGCTTTTCATGGATGGAGCAGCAGCGGCCATCGGCGACATCCCGGCACCCGCATTCCCGAGCTGTGCCGCGAATTGCCTCACTTCCGCAATGAATGCTGACCAGCGAGCGCCAGCCGGCTTTCCGCCGAGCAGGATGCTCGGGCAGATCTTGCCGGTCCATTGCTTGTGGGGAACTACCTTGCTCGCGGAAATGCCGAGTTGGCCCATCAATGTCGCGGTTAGCAGCGCTGCCCTGGAATCGGCGGCCGCGCGATCGATGCCCTTGTTCATGCATATCTCGATCGCCACGCTGACCGCATTGCCAGGACCGGCGTGATAACCCAGTTCGTTCGACGGCAAGTGCCGAATTGCAGCCTTGTCGTCCACCGTGAAGTGCCACGACACCCAGTTCTTCTTGCCGCTCTTCAGCACGTAGTATCCGGTGTTTCGGACAAAGCCCGAATGAGCTGCCGCGTCTGCACCTGCGTCTGTGTTGTCAGTGTTGTGGATCGTGATGTGCGTGGGTACGATCTTGATGCCGGGACGGTTCTTCTTGCCAGGGGCGATCAACTCTCCTTGAACCCCGGCTAGCGGGATTGCGGTAAGGCGATCAGCTGCTGTTGCTGATTGTTTCCGGGCTTTTCGCGATTCAAGTACCTTTCACCCGTCAGGTGCAGGCGGGGTGGGGCATGAACGGGCGACTGAACTTCGAGATAGACACC
>CANJPN010000559.1 GCA_947475855.1 Bradyrhizobiaceae bacterium | reverse complement strand
GGGGCGCGTCGAACGCCCGTATCCCGTCATGTCCATCGCGAACACGTCGAACCCGCCGTAGGCCAGGAACTCCATCCACGAATAATCGCGATAAGGCACGTCGAACGCGAGCGTCGCCGGCGAATACCCGCCGTGAACGAACAGGACGACCTTGCCTTCGAGCGATCCCGGATTGCCCTCGACGTAAGCCGTCGGAACCTTCTCACGAACGAACAGATCGACCTTCTGTCCCTTCACCGCTGGCACCGTCGACGTGTGCGCGACGAGCCGGTCGATCGTCATCATTTCAGGGCCGTGGGCATGTGCTGTCATGATCGCGAGTGTAACCGCCACTCCGATCGCCGCAACTCCGCGCATCACTCTGCGCATCAGGAATGCAATCATCGCGATCTCCCCCTTCGTGTCATCCTCGGGCGTGGCCGCGAGCCGAATGGCTCGAGGACATGTCCCGAGGACCCATTTCGCCGCCGATCGAACTTTCGCGATACGATCGCCAGATCCGCTATCCATTGACCAACCGCCGCCCATCGTCGAGACACTTCTTTCGCGGTCGCAACCGGCCACCAGAAACAACAACCGGAAACGCTCATGCATTTGCGACCCGAGCTGAAGGGCGTGGCACTCATGCTGCTCGGCATCTTCTTCATCACCAGCAACGACGCCGTCACGAAATGGCTCGCCGAGCGCTACCCGTTGGGCGAAGTCATCTGCCTGCGCCAGATCGCGTCCATGCTGTTCATCGTGCCTTTCGTGCTGGCGACCAGCGGCATCAAATCCTTGCGCGTCGTCGACTACAGCGGTCAGTTCATCCGCGCCGTCGCGTTCTTCGGCACCGCCGCCCTGATGATCGCGAGCCTCGCTTATCTCCCGCTCGCCATCGCGACCGCCATCGCCTTCTCGAGCCCGCTGTTCATCGCAGCCCTCGCCGGACCGTTCCTCGGCGAGACCGTCACCAACCGGCGCGTCATCGCGATCCTCGTCGGCTTCGCTGGCGTCCTGCTCATCATGCGGCCCGGCAGCCCGTCGTTCTCTTGGGTGCTGCTGTTTCCCGTCGCGATGGCCCTCGCCAACGCCGTCCGCGACATGATGACGAGAAAGCTCGCCAAGACGGAGACCTCCGTTTCGATCCTGTTCTGGTCGATGCTGCTCGGCATCATTCTGTCGGCGCTGAGCATCCCGTTCGGCTGGATCGCGATTGCCGACATCGATATCTGGTGGCTCCTGTTCGGCGGACTGCTCAATGCTCTCGCGCACTTCACGATGATCGCCGCCTACCGCTTCGCCGACGCCTCCGCGCTCGCCCCCTATCGATACTCCTCGATGATCTGGGCGATCGGCTTCGGCTGGCTGTTCTGGAACCACCTGCCCGACGCCTGGTCCCTGCTCGGCGCCGCCATCATCGTCGCCGCCGCCATTTCAGCCGTCGACCGCGCACCACCGAAACCCTTACCGGCAAAGGCTTGACCAAATGAGAGCCCCCGGGCAGAGCCAGCGGGTCTGCCCCTAACTCACCATCAAACTGAAATGCCCCAAAACAGCGTGTCATCCTCGGGCGTGGGCGAGGTCCGTCAGGACCCAAGCCCGCGTTCCCGAGGAACCATCGTGCAACCGGCAATGTGCATCCTTGTAAACGCCGTCAGTGCCACCGTCGAAATGGGTCCTCGGGACATGCCTGCGGCCCGCCCGAGGATGATACGCTGAGTGTAACGCCCTGGGGCCAGCCCCGCAGGGGCTGACCCCGACTGCTCATCACTCCAACTCCTTGACAGCCACATATCCTACGCCGCTAATCACGGCCAAAACAGATGCCATCCCCAGGAAACCCCAAGCACCGTGACCACCCCCTCCAAGATCGTCACCAACGACGCGCTCGCTGACAGCGAGCCGCACTTCGTCGCCCCCGGCCTCGTCGATGCGAGCGGCCCCGAGCCCCGACTCGTCGCCGGTAAATGCAAGGCCTGCGGCGCGCTCAGCTTTCCCAAGGCCGTCGTCTGCCCGGCCTGTCTTTCGCAGGACATAGCAGCCGCGCACCTGGCGAGCGAAGGCATGCTCTATTCGTTCGCGACCGTCCACCAGGCCCCGAAGAATTGGATCGTGCCCTACCATCTCGGCTATGTGGACCTGACGGACGGCATCCGCGTCCTCGCCCACGTCGAAGGCACGCCGCGCATCGAAGCCAAAGTGAAACTCGGCGTCGCTCGCGTCGGCACAGCCGCCGACGGCACTGCCCTGATGAGCTACGTCTTTACGCCGGTGGCGTAGGTTGGGTCGAACGGCGCCCGGCGCCGTGAGGCCCAACGATAGAACGTATGAATGGACTGGCGTGTTGGGCCTCGGCTTGCGGCTCGACCCAACCTACGAAGATGGGCAAATCGATGAGCAAAGCTTACGTCCTCGGCACAGGCATGATCCCGTTCGGCAAGTTCCCGGATCGCACGCTGGCCGACATCGGCTGGCCCTCGCTGCGTGAGGCGGTCCTTGAATCCGGCGTCCCCACATCGTCGATCGACGCGATCTACTGCGGCTCCGCACTCGGCGGCATGATGTCCGGGCAGCGCGTGGCCAAAGCCATCGGCCTCTCCGGCATGCCCATCGTCAACGTCGAGAACGCCTGCTCGTCGTCGTCGTCGGCCATCGCGCAGGCCTGCAACGCCATCGCTGCCGGCAAATACGACACCGTCGCCGTCGTGGGCGTCGAAAAGCTGACGAAGTTCGGCGGTGGCACGCTCCCGCTCGAGAACGAGGACTGGGAAGTGACGCAGGGCATGGTCATGCCCGCGCTCTACGCCATGCGGGCCAACCGATACATGCACGAGTTCGGCCTCACCCCGAAGCAACTCGGCGAAGTCTCGGTCAAGGCTCACGACCACGGCGCGCTGAACCCGAACGCGCAGATCAGGAAGCGCGTCACCATCGAAGAAGTGATGGCCGCTCGCCCTGTCGCCGGCCCCTTCACGCTCTGGCATTGCTGCCCCACGGGCGACGGTTCCGCCGCCCTGATCCTCGCCTCGCAGAAGGTCGCGAAGAAGCACAAGCCCGCCGCCGTGCACGTCGCAGCCTCGGAGGTGACCTCCGGAAAATACACCAACGGCTATCGCGACATGACCGTCGCCGAGCTGACCGTGCGCGGCAGCCACGAGGCCTACGAGATGGCCGGCATCGCGCCCAACGACATCGACGTCGCCGAGATCCACGACGCCTTCACCATCGCCGAACTGATGTACTACGAAGCGTTCGGCTGGGCGAAGAAGGGCGAGGCCTACCAACTGCTATCGTCGGGCGCGACGTCGCTTGGCGGCAAGATCCCCGTGAACCCATCGGGAGGGCTCTTGTCACGCGGCCACCCTGTCGGCGCGACAGGCGCCGCACAGGCCGTCGAAATCGTGCGCCAGCTCGAAGGCCGTGCCGGTAAGCATCAGGTCGAGGGCGCGAAGATCGGCCTAACCCACGCTACCGGCGGTGGCATCGCAGGCTTCGACCACGGCGCCTGCTCGATCCACATCTTCGCGAAGTAGCGGTCGGTAGCGGCGGTGTCAGCCCTCCGGGTCTGACACCAGATTACCAACATCACTGCTTCGGACATGGCGGCAGCCCCGGCGCGCCGCATTTCTTCTGCTGTGGCTGCTGGGCAGCCTTTGCACGAGCCTGCGCCTCGGCTTGAGCGCGCGCCTGCGCCTGCGCAGCCTGCTGCTGCTGCTGTTGTTGCTGCTGTGCACGCGCCCGCGCCTGAGCGTCGGCCTGTGCTCGAGCAGCAGCAGCTTGCTGCGCTTGCTGGGCTTGCTGCGCCTGCTGTTGCCGGCGTTGCTGCTCCATCGCCGCGCGCTGAGCATCCATCTGCTGCTGACGCTGCTTCTGCAGATCCTGCAACTGGTTCTGCTGCCGCGCCTTCTGTTGAGCCTCTTGTTCCTGACGTCGACGGTCTAGTTCACGCTGACGGTCTTGTTGAAGCCTAGCCTCCGCCGCCGCCCGATCGTCCTGTGCCCGCTGACGCGGATCGACCTGCGGGACAGGCGGTCCCTTTGAAACCGGCGGAGGCGGCACTGCCGATTGCACCGGCGCTTTCGTCACCGGAGGCGGCGGCGGCGTCCCTGTCGCAGCTTTCGGTAACGGTCCACTCGGCGGTGCACCTGCAGGCGGAACCACTGGCGCACCCGAAGGCGTTCCCGTTGCAGCCTTCGGTAACGGTCCACCCGGCGGCGCACCTGCGGGCGGAACCACCGGCGCACCCGAAGGCGTTCCTGTTGCAGCCTTCGGTAACGGTCCACCCGGCGGCGCACCTACGGGCGGAACCACTGGCGCACCCGAAGGCGTTCCAGTTGCAGCCTTCGGTAATGGCGCACCCGAAGGCAGGCCGGGAGGC
>CANJPN010000558.1 GCA_947475855.1 Bradyrhizobiaceae bacterium | reverse complement strand
CGCCGCCGTCAACGGCAAGGCCGATATGCTCGAAGGGCTGAAGGAGAACGTGATCGTCGGCCGCCTGATCCCCGCCGGTACTGGTGGCATGTTGCGACGCTTGCGCAAGATCGCCGCCAAGCGCGACGAGCTCATCGCCAAGGAAAAGGCGAAGACCGACGGCGACAAGTCGCTTTCCGGTCCTGGCGCCGGTGCCTCGTCTCGCCTCGAGCAGCGCCGCCGCCGCCGTACCGAGGAAGCTGCGGAATAGTCGATAAGCCAAAGCGCTCCCAAGCACTGTATGGCATACGGCCGGTCGAAAGATCGGCCGTATGCATTTGCAACCAACCGAATCAACCAGGAAGAGGCGGAATCATCGCGAGCAATCCAAGATAAAAGTGATGTAAGCGGTGGCTTGCCTGGCTCGCACGTGGTGGGGCATGCATTCCCCCACTACAGGGTTTGAATTGGACACCAAAACCAACGCTTTAGCTCACGACTGAACCGCGAGTTTTGACACGTTCGAGGTCTTCTTGGGTTATAGGCTCCGTGTCCGATTTGCTGTCTGGCCCTGTTGCGTCACAGTGCTTGACAAATAATTTCGCCAGCGCGGTCTAAAGGTGTTGACCCCAAGTTTTCCCGTGTATATGGTCCGCCAACTCTCACGGTTAGGTGGTAGGCACTTATCGCGCGGCAATCGCGCAGGCAGCCTAAACGCTACCGTCCATAAGCAGAGCACATCTTCGAAACCAAGATCCGCGCTTGCGCGTGGGTCCTCTGGTGTTGGCCGGGCCACGAGCAATCGAGGTCCGGCGGAATGGTCTTGCTGTTTTCTTCGCGCAGGCGGGGAACTCGGCCTAAGAAGGCTCGTCGTATGCCGACAATTCAGCAGTTGATTCGCAAGCCGCGGACGCCGAAAACTTACCGCGAGAAGTCGCGCCACATGGAGGCGTGCCCGCAGAAGCGTGGTGTTTGCACGCGTGTGTACACGACGACCCCGAAGAAGCCGAACTCCGCGCTTCGCAAGGTTGCCAAGGTTCGTCTTACCAATGGCTTCGAGGTCATTGGCTATATCCCTGGTGAAGGCCACAACCTGCAGGAGCACTCGGTCGTGCTCATCCGCGGCGGTCGCGTCAAGGATCTTCCTGGTGTTCGCTACCACATCGTTCGCGGTGTGCTCGACACCCAGGGCGTCGCTGCCCGTAAGCAGCGCCGTTCTAAGTACGGTGCCAAGCGGCCGAAGTAGTTCGGCAGCTGCGCGGCAATACCTAAGTCGTTTCCGGAAGGCTTGGTCAGGCCAAGCACGATCTCGGATCTTTAAGTTTCGCGGGTGAATTCACCCGGCAGCCTCCAAAGGACAAGGCTCATGTCCCGTCGTCATAGCGCCGTGCGGCGCGAGGTCGATCCCGACCCGAAGTTCCAGGATCTTGTTCTCACCAAGTTCATGAATGCGGTGATGGAGCAGGGCAAGAAGTCGGTCGCCGAGCGCATCGTTTATGGCGCGCTCGACAAGATGGAAGCACGCGCAAAATCCAATCCGGTGCAGATGTTTCATCAGGCGCTGGAAAACGTAATGCCGGCGGTAGAGGTTCGGTCTCGTCGCGTCGGTGGTGCCACTTATCAGGTGCCGGTCGAGGTTCGCCCCGAGCGCCGCCAGGCACTGGCTATTCGTTGGATCATCAGCGCGGCTCGTGCCCGTAACGAAAGCACCATGGTGGACAAGCTGTCGGGCGAGTTGCTCGATGCGTCCAGCAATCGCGGTAACGCCGTCAAGAAGCGTGAAGACACGCACAAGATGGCCGAAGCGAACCGCGCTTTCTCGCACTATCGCTGGTAGGACGACCGGAGAACTATCATGGCTCGCCAGTTCCTGATCGAAGACTATCGTAACTTCGGCATCATGGCCCACATCGATGCCGGCAAGACGACGACGACCGAGCGTATTCTTTATTACACCGGTAAGTCGCATAAGATCGGCGAAGTGCACGACGGCGCTGCCACCATGGATTTCATGGAGCAGGAAGCCGAGCGTGGCATCACGATTACGTCCGCTGCAACGACCTGCTTCTGGCCGGATCGTAACGGCAAGCGTCATCGCCTGAACATCATCGACACCCCAGGCCACGTCGACTTCACCATCGAAGTCGAGCGCTCGTTGCGCGTTCTCGATGGCGCCGTGTGCGTGCTCGACTCGAACCAGGGCGTCGAACCCCAGACGGAGACCGTCTGGCGCCAGGGTGACAAGTATAACGTTCCGCGCATCATCTTCTCCAACAAGATGGATAAGACCGGTGCGGACTTCTACATGTGCCTGGACGACATAAAGGAGAAGCTCGGTGCGCGGGCTATTCCTATCCAGTTGCCAATCGGGGCCGAGAACGACTTCCGTGGCGTCATCGACCTGATCAAGATGAATGCCATCGTCTGGGATGGCGATGGCAAGGACGCCAAGATGCAGGAGGTCGATATCCCGGCCGACCTGATGGATAAGGCGACCGAATTCCGTGCGGCGATGATCGAAGCTGCCGTCGAAATGGACGACGGCGCGATGGAAGCGTACCTCGACGGCAAGGAGCCGGATGCAGACACGCTCCGTAAGCTGATCCGCAAGGCGACCATTACGCGTGCGTTCTATCCGATGATGTGCGGCTCTGCGTTCAAGCATAAGGGCGTTCAGCCTTTGCTCGATGCTGTTGTCGACTTCCTCCCCGCACCTTCCGATCGCGAAGCCTATACCTGCATCGATACCAAGACCGACCAGCCGACCCAGCGACGGCCGATTGACAGCGATCCGCTGTCAATGATCGCCTTTAAGATCATGGCCTTCCCGCATGTTGGCTCGCTGACCTTCTGCCGCATCTACTCGGGGAAGCTCGAGAAGGGCATGGCGCTGACGCAGACGACGCGCGACAAGAAGGAGCGCGTCGGTATGATCTACGAGATGCACGCCGAGAAGCGCGAGGCCGTTGATGAGGCCTACGCTGGCGACATCGTTGCTTTGGCCGGTCTCAAGGATACCCGTACTGGCGAGACTTTGAGCGATCCGCTCCGCCCAGTGCTGCTCGAGAAGATGGAATTCCCCGAGCCTGTCATCAACATGAAGGTCGAGCCGAAGACCAAGGCCGACCAGGAGAAGATGGCTACCGTTTTGCATATGCTTGCTGTCGAAGATCCCTCGTTCCGGGTGTCGGTCGATCAGGAGTCTGGCGAAACCATTCTCCGGGGCATGGGTGAGCTTCATCTCGACATCAAGGTCGACATCATGCGTCGCCCGCCGCACAACGTCGAGGTGAACGTCGGTGCACCCCAGGTGGCATACCGCGAGACCCTCAGCCGCGCGACTGAAGTCGACTACACCCATAAGAAGCAGACGGGTGGAACAGGCCAGTTCGCTCGCGTGAAGATGCGTCTGGAGCCGAACGAGACGGGTAAGGGCAACGAGTTCGAAGCCAAGATCGTCGGCGGAACGGTGCCGAAGGAGTACATTCCCGGCGTCGAAAAGGGCGTCAAGTCGGTCTGGGACACGGGTGTGCTCATTGGCTTCCCGCTGGTCGATATGAAGGTCTCGCTGTTCGACGGTGCTTTCCACGAGGTCGACTCTTCTGCCATCGCCTTCGAAATCGCGGCCCGCGCCGCTATGAAGGAAGGTTGCGAGAAGGGTGGCGTCAAGATCCTCGAGCCGATCATGGACGTCGAGGTCGTCACTCCGGGTGATTTCGTCGGTGGCGTCATTGGCGACATCAACAGCCGCCGAGGTCAGATCCGCGACCAGCAAATGCGCGGCAACGCCACGGTCATCCGCGCGTATGTGCCACTGGCCAACATGTTTGGCTACGTCAGCCAGTTGCGCTCGATGTCTACGGGGCGAGCGTCCTACACCATGCAGTTCGCGCACTATGCCGATGTCCCGCGCAATGTCGCTGACGAGGTGAGAGCCAAGTACGCCTGATTTGAGAGCCGCAACCGAGCCTGCTTCGAGCGGCGGTGATCGCACCGCCTGGCAGGTTCGGACAAGCAAACCGAATGACGATTACGAGACGAGAGGAGAGCCTCCCATGGCCAAGGAAAAATTCGACCGTAGCAAGCCGCACTGCAACGTGGGCACGATCGGTCACGTTGACCACGGCAAGACGACGCTGACGGCGGCGCTGACGAAGGTGTCTGCGGACCGCGGCTGGACGAAGACGGCGATTGCGTATGACGAGGTTGCGAAGGCATCGGAGAGCCAGGGCCGTCGTGACCCGACGAAGATCCTGACGATTGCGACGTCGCACGTTGAGTACGCGACAGCGAACCGTCACTATGCGCATGTGGACTGCCCGGGCCACGCTGACTATGTGAAGAACATGATCACGGGCGCGGCGCAGATGGACGGCGCGATCCTGGT
>CANJPN010000557.1 GCA_947475855.1 Bradyrhizobiaceae bacterium | reverse complement strand
GAGCCGCCTAACACGGCCCAGCGTCGAGATGGTCGCTTCGACCTCAGGCCAGGCATCACCGACGAAGGCCACTCCATGCACCGGCACGCGCCGCCGCCGCAGCGCTTCCAGCGACAACAGCGTGTGGTTTATCGTTCCAAGCGTGGTGCGCGCGCACAGCACGACCGGCTTCTGCCAGTAAGCCATGACATCGATCTGCAGGAGCCGCAGCGACAAAGGAACCATCACACCGCCCGCCGTCTCAACAACCAAAGCGGCGTCGACGGACGGCAGACCCAGCATTCGCTGACGGATATCGATTCCTTCCCTGCCTGCCGAAATATGGGGCGACGCCGGCAAACCGAGCACGTAGGCGCTTTTCAGAATGCGCTCCGGCGGCAATCCCGCCAATCGTGCCACCGCAGCACTGTCGGTTTCCCCCTCGGTGCCCGCCTGAATCGGCTTCCAATATTTGGCACCCAACGCACCAGCGAGCGCGGCGGCAAATACCGTCTTGCCGACGTTCGTATCGGTGCCCGCGACAACGAACACGGAAGCCATTACCGCCCCTCGCCTTGCGACGTCAGCGCCTGCCCTACCGCGCGGGCAAGCCTGGTTACGTCATCCCATCCGGCATTCAGCGTAATCGCAATCCTGAGCCGCGCCGTGCCCTCGGGCACGGTCGGCGGCCGCACGGCACGCACGTCGAAACCTTGGCTCTGAACTGCCGCAGCAACATCGACGGCGCGGCGATCCTCGCCGATCACGACCGGCAGAATATGCGAACCGCTTACCGCCATCCCACAGCACTGCGCGAATTCCCGCTGCGCATGCGCAACGAGATCAGCAAGCCTCGATCGCCGCTGAGGCTCGTCGCGACAAATCCGCAGCGCCGCTCGAACAGCGGCAGCCGACAGTGGCGACGGCGCCGTCGAAAACACGAATGCCCGCCCGCGATTGACAAGGTAATCGCACACCACGCGAGGTCCACATACCAACGCGCCCGACGCCCCCAACGCCTTGCCGCACGTGTGGAGCGAAATCACGTCGTCAGCGCCTTCATATGCTGCGCCCAGACCTCGGCCAGTCGCGCCTAGAACCCCTGTCGCGTGCGCCTCGTCGATCACCAGCATTCCATCGTGGCGCCGCGCAATCCCGACGAGATCGTCGATTGGTGCGCGGTCGCCGTCCATGCTGTAGATACTCTCTACGACGAGCCATGGCTTGCCGCGCCCGCCTGCTGCGCGCCACGACTTGATTGCTTCATCGAATGCACCGGGATCGTTGTGGCGTGCGGCCACCGTCGCCGCTCGCCCGTTTCGCATGCCGTCGTGAGCACTCGCGTGAACCAGCTCGTCATAGATGACGATGTCCTCGCGCTGCGGCAGCGTGGCGAAAATCGCGTAGTTGGCCGCGAACCCGGTTGCGAAATAGAGGGCCGCCTCGCACCCGAAGAAAACCGCGGCTTCCTGCTCCAGCGCCTCGTGTTCGGGATGGTTGCCCCGCAAAAGACGCGAGCCCCCCGACCCGACCGGCACGCCCCGCGCCAGCGCCTCGGTCACCGCCGCTGCTAGTTCAGGCGAACCCGCGAGCGCCAGATAATCATTCGAAGAAAAATCGAGCCCAACACGTGGCGCAAGTCGCCGCAACCGCCCTTGCGTGTCCAGCTCCGCCAACCCGCGCTTCAGGTCAGCCGTCATGCCCTCGCTCCGTCGCGGCTTCCAACACCATCGGCTTCAACCCGAGACGGCCGAACAGCGCCGCATCCACATCATCCTCGGGGTTCCCAGCCGTCAGAAGCCTGTCACCCGCGAAGATAGAGTTGGCGCCGGCGAAGAAGCACAATGCCTGCATCTCATCCGTCATCTCGGTACGCCCGGCCGACAGGCGCACATAAGAGGCCGGCATCATGATGCGTGCCGTCGCAATGGTGCGGACAAATTCGATCGTATCGAGCTTGGCGGCCGCCTGCAGCGGAGTTCCTTCGATCGGGATCAGCAGGTTGATCGGCACACTCTCGGGATGCTCCCCGAGGTTGGCTAGAGTGACGAGCATATCGACCCGATCTTCCTTGCCCTCCCCCATGCCGAGAATACCACCGCAACACACTTTCATACCTGCTGCACGAACCCGCTCGAGAGTGTCGAGCCTGTCCTGATAGGTGCGCGTGGTAATCACCGCATTGTAGTGACTCTCGGAGGTGTCGATGTTGTGGTTATAGTAATCAAGTCCGGCCTTTGCGAGCCGAGAGGCATCTTCCCCGCTCAGCATGCCCAGCGTCATGCAGGTCTCCATTCCGAGCGCCTTTACGCCCTCGATCATGCCGACCAACTGCTCCATATCGCGCGCTTTGGGCTCCCGCCAAGCCGCTCCCATGCAGTAGCGCGTTGCGCCCGAGGCCTTCGCCTTCCTGGCCTCGATCAACACAGCTTCCACCGCCATCAGTTTGGAAGCTTTAAGGCCTGTCGCATGGTGGGCCGACTGGCTGCAATATCCACAATCCTCCGCACACCCACCCGTCTTGATGCTCAAGAGACGGCTCATCTGAATACGGTTGGGGTCGAAGTTGCGGCGATGCACCGTTTGGGCGGCAAACAGCAGATCGTTGAATGGCGATGCGTAGATCGCAAGCGCCTGATGCCTCGTCCAGTCGTGGCGGGGCGCGCGAACCGAAACCGCACCGACAAAATCATCGAGCTTATCGACAGCCAATTGCATCAGATCCCGCGCTCCATCGAAGGGTCTTGAGGTCAAACGAACTCACTGCACGCCGGGCCCATTCCGCGCAAGTAGGCAATCGTCCCACCGCCTTCGACGGATCCCTGAAGCCCGGGTCAAACGCCCGGACCATCTCACCTGGCAGCGCCGCCGAAAATGAAACACTTGAAGAACACGAGAAGAACATATAACGTGCAGGAACTTCAGAACTGAGCAGCGAGTCGCTGGATTGCCTGTGTTTATAAAGATCAAACCCCAGGTCCAAGTGTTCGATCGAGCGACGCCGATGGAGATCATGCCATGCTGACCCAAAAGCAGAAAGAGCTTCTGCTTTTCATCCACGAACGGCTTCAGGACGAAGGCGTTCCCCCCTCATTCGATGAGATGAAGGAGGCGCTGGACCTGAAATCGAAATCGGGCATTCACCGGCTCATCACCGCGCTCGAGGAACGTGGCTTCATCCGGCGCCTGCCCAACCGTGCGCGTGCTCTCGAGGTCATCAAGCTACCGGACAATTCGGTAGAGCCTCCCAAACGCGCCGAGCCCCACTCACCGGGTCTCAGCGTGATCGAGGGCAGCCGTTCCCGGCCATCGACAACTCTCAGCTACGCTCCCTCACACAATGTCGACAGCCGCACCGTCTCCGTCCCGGTGATGGGCAGGATCGCGGCGGGCGTTCCGATCAGTGCGATCCAGAACCACAGTCACGACATCGCCTGTCCACCCGACCTGCTGACCAGTGGCGAGCACTTCGCATTAGAGGTCAAAGGCGACTCGATGATCGAGGCAGGGATCCATGACGGCGATACCGTCATCATCCGGCGTTGTGATTCAGCCGAGAACGGCGCCATCGTCGTAGCCCTGGTCGAAGGCGAAGAAGCGACACTGAAGAGGCTCCGCAAAAAGGGGGGCGCCGTCGCACTCGAAGCCGCCAATCCGAATTACGAAACCCGCATCTTCGGCCCTGATCAGGTCGCGATACAAGGACGGCTCGTCGGTCTGATGCGGCGCTATTGATCAACCGGACAGGGGAGGGCTGAGGCCCCCTCCGGCTCCCCCGTGATCCGGCAGACCCGGAGGGAATCTGCCCTCACCTGTTGTCGGCTTCATCGTCATCCTCAATCTCTGGACGGCGAAGTCGCTCTTCATCGGAGAGATCGAAAGGCGCGGCGAACTGGCCGAGGCGGGAGCCACGCACGTTGGCAAGCGCCGCAGCCGAAGTCGCTGACGATCGACGTGGCCCGAGCGATTGTGCGGCTGTCCATGGGCGGTCACCTCGCACATCCGCGACGGTCACGATCCGGATACTGCCGTCATTGAAATAGAACGCGTGCGTCCCACGGTTGCGAAAATCGTAGAGATCGGCAACGACCGCGTCGGTTCGGCATGCCTGAGGCCGCGGTATCGTCAGTATCAACAGTCCGGCACGCCGGCAATCATCCGCCATTCCCGATGCCTGACGTACCACGGCGACCAAGGTACCCTTCACAATCATGGTGCAACCGCTGCTGTCGCAACGGAACTGTCAACGCCGGAGTAATTTTCCATCGGCGGGCCGGAGCAATAGTGCATCACTGTTGAACGTATGAAGGCCCCCGCTCGCGGGGGCCTTCATACGTTCGCGCCTCTTTTTTCTTAGTCGCCGTCAGTCGGGTTATCGGCTTTGGCTTT
>CANJPN010000556.1 GCA_947475855.1 Bradyrhizobiaceae bacterium | reverse complement strand
GGAGTTGGTCAAGGACGGCAAGGTGCGCGCGCTGGCGGTGACCTCGCTGGAGCGCTCACCCATCGCGCCGGAGCTGCCCACGATGGCCGAAGCGGGCTTCCCTGGATTCCATGCCACAGCGTGGTTCGGCCTGATGGCGCCGGCCGGTACGCCCCAGGCGATCATCGACAAGCTCAACGGCGAGACGGCCAAGGCAATCAAAGCGCCTGATGTCGCCAAAAAACTCAACGACCAGGGCATTGTACCGATCGGCAGCACGGCGGCCGAGATGGCTGCCGTCATGAAGTCCGACAGCGCCTATTGGGCGAAGTTGATCAACGCGATCGGCTTGAAGCTGAAGTAGCGGCTCACAACACGATCGAACTCGTTTCTCGACCGGCTGAACCGCGAAGCCGGTCGAACTGTCGTCCCCTTGAAATATGAGATCCGACCATGCCGATCACCCGAATGGACCATTTCACAGTACTGACGAAAGACGCGAAAACCACGGCGGAGTTCTACAGCTCTATTCTCGGAATGGAGATCGGCCCTCGGCCAAATCTGAAGGTCCGAGGCGTATGGCTTTATTGCGAGGGATTAGCCCTCTTGCACGTCATCGAGAAAGACGACGTTCCCGATACTACGGGTGTCCTCGATCACGTGGCGTTCTGCGGGACCGATTTGGCAAGCCTTGTTGCGAACCTGGAGGCGCGCAAGGTCGCCTACGAACTGGGACGCTTTCCTGGGGGCGGACCATCATCGGGTGACTGGCAGCTCTTCTTTCGCGATCCCAACGGCGCACGCGTGGAAGTCGACCTGCCAGCCAGCGAGCCCGATCCCCGTAGATCGGCTTGACGGTTCCGAGTGAGTAAAACGCCCAGAGCTGCTTCGCGCAGTCTCCCTCTCAGTTCATGGAACGTCTCGGAAATTGGACGTCGGCATTCTGTCCGCCGACATTGGTCCGCCAATGGCCAACTGCCGAGAGCGCGGCAGCGGAGCAACCAAAACGGTCTTGACGGCGCAGCGGACTTCGCGGGGGCGCGTCGTGTTCGTTGCCGCCCCTCACCCTCGGGTCAGTGCCCGAGGGCATGCCCCGACCCTCTCCCCGTTCGTGAAGACGATCGGGGAAAGGGTGAGAAAGGCGCGCGCCGCAGGTCTGCTCCGCATCACGAGTAGCGTTTCCTGCCAGCCCTCAAATCCCCAACTCCCTCCGCATTTTCGATACGGTCTCCATCTGCCGGTCGTGGTCGCCGGCGAAGCGGAGGACGAGGTGGCTCGCGCCGGCGTCGATGAAGCCTTTGAGCCAGCGGCCAGTGCCTTCGGGCGGGCCTGAATAACAGGCTTCGCCCGCGCGCATCTTCGGGCCCAGCGCGCCGTAGTAGTTGTTGAGATAGGCCATCAGGTTCTCTTCGGCCTTCTCCGCGTTGTCGGCGACCGAGATCGTCAGATAGAGCGCGCCGGTCATAGCGTCGGGGTTGCGGCCATGGCTGCGCGCTTCCGCCTTTACGCTTTCCCACTTGCTGCCCCACACGGCGGCATCGGCGGGACCGGTCGGGAACCAGCCGTCGAAGTGCTTCGCCGCGCGCGACAGCGACGCCGGAGCCGAGCCGCCGCCCCACATCGGAGGCCCGCCCGGCTGCACCGGCTTGGGCGCGAGCTTGCCGCCGTGCACCTTCCAGCGGCCCTCCCAATGGACTTCCTCGCCGGTCCATAGCTTGCGCATCAGGCGCACGGCTTCAAGCATCGTGCCGAACCGCTTCTCGAAGGTCTTGCCGGCGGCTTCGAACTCGGCATGGACGTTGGGCGTATCGATGCCGGCGCCGACGCCGAGCAGCACGCGGCCATCGCTGACCTGATCCAGCGTCGCGATCTGGTGCGCCATCAGCACGGGATTGCGGATCGGCACGACGAGCACGGCTGTGCCGAGATTGACGCGGCGCGTGCGTCCGGCCACCGCCGCGAGAAGGGTCAATGGTTCGTGGCGCGGGCGAGCCAACAAGCTGTCGCCGGCCCACACGGAATCGAAGCCGAGATCTTCCGCCTTCTCCGCCAACCGCAGCAGCGGCTTCGCTTCGTTCTGCCCGCGCATGATCTGCTCGCGCGTCGGCAATAGATATCCGATCTTCGCCACCATCTTCCCAGGTCTCCCTCGACGTCGCTGTTTGCGCGACAGTAGGGGCTCGGATCGAGAACGACAATTGCCGGCCCATGCCAACCTGTTCACCCCGGCAAAGGGATGAATTCCTTGTCGTCGCCCGGGACCACCGGATACTTGCCCGCGCGCCAGTCGGCTTTTGCCGCGTCGATCCGGTCCTTCGACGACGACACGAAGTTCCACCAGATATGGCGCGGCCCGTCCATGGGCTCACCACCCAGCAGCATCAGGCGCGCATTCGACAACGCCAGAATCGAGATACGATCACCCGGCCGGAACACGAGCAGACGGCCCGCCCCGAACGTCGTCCCAGCGATGTCGATCTCGCCGCTCGCGACATATACCGCGCGCTCGTCGTAATCGGGATCGAGCGGCAGCACCGCGCCGGGTGCGAGAACCGCTTCCGCATAGAAGCTCGGATGCGGGAAGCCTGCCGGTGAGCGACGGCCATACGCATCTCCCATGATCACCCGCACGCGCTTGCCTTCGCCCTCGATGCGCGGGAGATCGTCGATGCCGAAATGCTCGAATGCGGGCGCGTCCTCCTCGTTCTCTTTCGGTAGTGCCGCCCACGCCTGGATGCCGAACATCCGACGCGTGCGCGTCTTCGCCTCCGTCGTCTCGCGCTCGGAATGCACGATGCCGCGGCCTGCCGTCATCAGATTGAGTTCGCCAGGGCGGATGGGCAGCGCCGTGCCCAGGCTGTCGCGATGGAAGATCTCGCCCTCGAACAGATACGTCACCGTCGCGAGCCCGATATGCGGATGCGGCCGCACGTCTATGCCCCCTGTCAGCAGGAACTCGGCCGGCCCCATCTGGTCGAAGAAGATGAACGGCCCCACCATCTGCCGCTCGGTCGCCGGTAAGGCACGCCGCACCTCGAAGCCGCCGAGATCGCGTGCGCGGGGAATGATCACGTGCTCGATGGCGTCGCAGGTTCTGGGATCACCGGGGACGGGATCGTTCGACGGAAGGTCGGACATGGCGGCAGCTCCGGTACGTGGGGATACCGCACAGATAGGCGGCGCGGCGGATTAGGCAAGGTGGCGCGTTTGGTCCGGATCGCGCGCGAGGCGCAACGTGCTGCAAGCCAGCCGAACTACCCCTTGCAATCGCGGTGCAGTCCACACATGACAAAGGAAGTGCGGGATCCCCATCGATACGAAGGATTGCTTTGGGTGCTGCAGAACCGAAGGCGCCGAATATCATAGCTCTAGAATTCGATTGCGGGGGGCAGAAGTTTGCAGTTCCCTCTGGCCAACTCCACGAACCCAGGTCGATCCATGCGCACGATAACCACCCTGCTCGCCATCGCACTGGCCCTACCAGCGCTCGCGGCCGACGTCGTCAAGGGCGATATCAAGGTCAGTCAACCGTGGACGCGGGCGACACCCGGCGGGGCCAAGGTGGCCGTCGGCTATCTGACGATAACCAACACCGGCAAGACGGCGGACAAGCTCATCGGTGGCACCTCCAGTGCCGCTGCTAGCGTCGAGATCCACGACATGACCATGACGGACGGCGTAATGCGCATGCGCCGCGTCGAAGGCGGGCTCGAGATCAAGCCGGGGGAGACGGTCGCGCTGAAGCCGGGCGGTCTCCACATGATGATGATCGACATCACCGCGCCGCTGAAGCAAAGCGAGAAGGTAAAGGGCGCGCTGGTATTCGAGAAGGCCGGCACGATCGAGATCGTTTACGACATCGCCGGCATCGGCGCGTCAGGACCCGATGGGAAAGCTGCTGGCCAAGGCGGCGGACACCACAAGCATCACTGAACCGCTCGAACAGTACATAAGCAAAGTTATGGCGCGCACGACATCGAACAAGACGGGCTCCAAAGTGTCCGGCGTGGCGGCCCCTCGTGCACCCGCGAGCCATTCTATCGGAGATCACGCGTTCGGTGCCCTGGTCGCGCACATCCATGCGCCAGGCGAGGACCACGATCACGACCACGACCACGACGGTATGAATCTCCTCCCGGGCGGAGCCGCAGACGATGTCGCGCTCGTCAGCATCGGAATCGACGTGGGCTCCTCGGGCACGCAAGTCGCGTTCGCGCGACTGACGTTGGAGCGTAGCGAAGAAGGTAGGATCGCTAGCGAAACTGGCGAGAAAATCGCGCGACTCACGACACGCCGCCGCGAGACGCTGTATCAGTCACCGATCTATCTGACGCCCTATCGCGAAGGAAACCAGATCGACGGCGCAGCGCTCGGCGCGCTGATCGATCATGCATTCT
>CANJPN010000555.1 GCA_947475855.1 Bradyrhizobiaceae bacterium | reverse complement strand
GAAACGATGGCCGGCTTCTGCGATGATGCCACCGTCAGGCCGCCGGCAATCCCGGCCGCCTGACAATCCGAGCCGCGGCGCTCCGGATCATGCCTGTGGGCTTACACCACGTGTTGGGGCACTACCGCTTTCGTTGATCAGGACGGTCAAGTCACGGCGATGTTTGCGCGGCGCCGACTGCGCATGTTCCCGCTCGATTTCGGCAATACGACGTACATGGTGAGCATCGCGCTCGACGAGGTAGGGGAAGCTGCGCATTCGCTTGTCCGGATCGCGACACTGCTGGGATGCCGCGGCATCATATCGGGTGAGTTCAAACGTGATCCCAGGGACGGCGTCTACAAGCTGCTCGAGATCAATTCGCGGGTATGGTGGTTCGTCGAATTCGCCGGCCGCTGCGGCGTCGACTTGTGCGCGATGTCTTATCTCGATGCGCTTGGCGGTCACATCGAGCCTGTCACGTCGTATCGCGTCGGGGTCAAGTTCTTCCATGCCTATTACGACTTCCACGCTTTGATGGCAGCGCGGCGCGCCGGTCCCGGGGGTGTGATTTTGAAAGCGAGTAGCTGGATCGGTGCGCAGGAGCCGCTGTTCAATTGGACGGATCCGCTTCCGGCCCTTCACGACGTGTCGACGCGGTTTCGCTCCAGGCCATGGCGCGCGCCCGTGAAGTAGGCAAAAGCGCGGGGTTGGACAACGGCGCCCGATCAATCTGGCAGAAAAGACGCGGGTCATCGCATCGTGCAGCGGGAAATTTGCGGTACCACGGGTCTTGCGGGTGCGGAGATCATTTGCCGGACCTTGGCCGAACTCGGGGCACGGCATGTGTTCGGGATTCCCGGCACGCAGAATGTTGCCTTCTACGAGGCGCTTCGGCGTTCGCCGTTGCGACCGATCGTGCCGACGCACGAACTCGCCGCGGCGTTCATGGCGGGGGCTTACCACCGCGTTGTCGGAGTGCCCGGCGTGCTGGCGACGATCCCCGGGCCGGGGCTCGCCTATGCTGTCGCCGGGCTTGCCGAGGCTTGGCTAGATAGTGCCGCGATGGTGCAAATCTTCACTGGTCCAGGTGCTGGGGCGAAGCCGGGCACGGGGCCCCAGGCGATCGATCAGCGCGCTTTGCTCGCCCCCGTGACGAAAGCGATCGTGTCGGTGTCCCGTCTCGATCGTGTGGCAGAGGCCGTGAGAGCCGCGTGGCGGTTGTCGCTGGAGGGTGAGCCGGGGCCGGTCGCACTCGAACTCGCGCGTGTGGCGACGGTGTCGGGGCTAGAGATAGTCGAGGCCGATGCACGGCGAAGCGCAGGCGTGGATGAAGAACAGATTTCGGCGGCGTGGCGGCAGATCCGCGAGGCGAAGCGGCCTGTGATCCTGGCGGGGCAGGGCGCGCTTGGCGTGGCTGATCGGGTGACGGTGCTGGCCGAGCGGCTCAATGCGCCGGTGTTGACGACACCTTCGGCACGCGGCTTGATCGATGAGACACACGCGCTCGCCATGGGGTTCGATGTTCTGCGTGGGACAGCAGGCGCCGCGAACGCGCTGCTTGGCCGGTCGGATACTGTGATCGTGCTGGGAGCCAAGTTGGCGCACAACGGGAGCGCCGGCGGTCTGCTCGAGATCGGGCGCGAGAAGACTGTCCGGGTCGATACGTCGGCGGCGGTGCTGGATGCGACTTATCCCGCCGCACGTGCACTCGAGATGGAGGTGGAATCTTTCCTGGCGCGACCAGAGGCACGAGATTTGAAGCAGAGCGCGTGGGCCCCTCGCGAGCTTGCCGCGGCTCGCGCAGCGATGCGCACGATCGAGCCGATCAGAGAGCCAGCGATTGCAGGGGCATCTGCCGAAAGCTTCTATGCCGCGTTGGCAGCGGCACTTCCCGCAGATGCGCGGCTCGTGACGGACACGGGGATGCATCAGGTGATGACGCGGCGGCACTTCGACGTGAAGGCTGCGGGCGGCCTACTGATGCCATCGGATCTGCAGTCGATGGGGTTCGGATTGCCGGCTGCGATCGCTGCGAGGCTCGCAGAACCTTCGCGTGACGTCGTCGCGCTGATCGGCGATGGCGGTTTGCGGATGACCGGATTCGAACTGGCGACGGCGGTGCGGGAAGGTGTGGCGCTGACGCTGATCGTGTTCAACGATGGTTGTCTCAACCAAATCCGGATGCAGCAGCTTGGCGAGTTCGGTGTGGCGTGCGGTACGGAGCTCGGGCCGCTCGATCTTGGGGCATTCGCAGCGGCAGTGGGCGCTGACTATCAGTTCGCCGGAGCGCCAGATTCTCTGAGCTTTCATCTTGGTTCCGGGATCGGGAGACGCGGCGTGACGCTGATCGAGGTACCGGTGGGGGACACGGCGGCGATCCGTGCGGGGGCATTCAAAGCGCGGGCCAAGGGAGTTGTGCGAGCCGCCATGGGCCAAGGTATCGGCGCCCGCTTGAAGGCGCTGATCCCCGGACACTGAACGTTGCGTTTCTGATCTTCAGATGCCGATGGTTTTCATCTGACCGCCGGGATAACGGGTTCCGGCGACGTTGGCCGCATCGATGGCGGCGCTCAGCGCGTCGAGGTCCGCTTTCGAAATGGTCTTGCCGAGCGTCGCTAAATTTTCATCGAGGCGGTTCGGTTTCGAGGTGCCGGGGATCGGTACGATGTCGTCACCGCGGGAGAGCGCCCATGCGATCGAAACCTGCGCGGCGGTCGCGCCGACCTTTGCGGCAAGCGCTTCGAGGGGGCCGCGCAGCTTGACATTGTTTGCGAGGTTCGCGGCGTCGAACCGGGGGTGTTCGCGACGCCGGTCGTTTTCGGCGAGATCGTCGACCTTGCTGATCGTCGCCGTCAACGTGCCGCGCTGCAAAGGCGAATAAGCGACAAAGCCGATGCCCAGCTCGCGACAGGTGGGAAGGATTTCGGGCTCGACGTCGCGCGTGAAGAGCGAATACTCGGTCTGCAGCGCGGTGATCGGATAGACCTTGTGCGCGCGGCGGACGGTGCTGGCCGCGGCTTCCGACATGCCGAGGTAGCGCACCTTGCCTTGTTGAACCAGCTTGGCCATCGCGCCGATGGTGTCTTCGATGGGCACGGCGGGATCGACGCGATGCTGGTAGTACAAGTCGATGACGTCGACGCCGAGACGCTTCAGGCTCTTCTCGCACGCTTCGATCACGTATTCCGGCTTGCCGTTGGCGCCGGGGCCGTCGGCAAGGCGAACGTTTCCGAACTTTGTCGCGAGGATGATCTTGTTGCGGATGCCCTTGATGGCGCGACCGACGAGTTCCTCGTTGGCGCCATTGGCGTAGGCATCCGACGTATCCAGGAAGCCCGCGCCGAGATCGGCGGCGCGCTGGATGGTGGCGACGGCGGAGGCGGGATCGGGAGTGCCATAGATCGGCGTCATGCCCATGCAGCCGAGCCCGATTGCGGGGACTGCCAGTGGTTTCGTTTTGCCAAGCGTGCGCATCTGCATCGGAGGGGTCTTCCTTTGGTGTTGATCGGAACGGAGCATAGTGCGCGGGGATGGCGTGGTCCATCGCGTGCTTCGAGCGCTTTTCTCGAGAAGTGGATTTCGAGCCTTGCTCGAGGTTCGAGATTTCTGAATGTTGCAATTCGCGGAATAGCCCCTCGATCGACAGAATGCGATCAAATTTCAAACCCCTTCCCGCCCGAATTGGTCGTCAGCAGTAGGGAAGGCCTTGCTGCGGGGAGAGGCCTCGATCGACAAATCGAGGGGGAGCGTGATGCTCAGAACGGTAGTTGCCGCCGTTTGTTTCTGCATTTTCGACGTCGCAGTTGCCGGACCTGTTCCGCTTTCGGGGCAGACCCTTTCGGATATGATCGCCGGTGCAGTGGTCGATCTCGACACGCCGCTGGGGACGAAGCTCTCGATCACCTACGGGGGAGATGGCCGGATGACCGGCCAGGCCGGGGCTCTCGGATTGTACCTGGGTGCTTCCCGGGACAAGGGCAAGTGGTGGGTTGCGACCGATCAGCTCTGCCAGAAATGGGAGAAGTGGTTCGATGCGGAGACGCAGTGCATGCGCATTCGCAAGGAAGGCGCGCGGATTCACTGGGCGAGCCGTGACGGCAAGACCGGTACGGGTACGGTGCATTTGAGGGGCGCTGCAGAGCCGCAGGTTGCGCGGGCGACGCAGAAGCCGGCCGGCGTGCAGACTGTCGGGCCTAAGCCTATCGTTGCAGCGGTTGCGGTTGCTTCACCAAAGCCGCATCGATCGATCATGTCGGCGTTGCCGTCGCCGGTGAAGCCAACTGATACCGTCCCGCCTATGAACTGACGCACTCGATGATCCAGGGATAAGAGCACAGGGACATCAATCGACCGTGCTCGTTGATCAAGCGTTGCCAGGCATGGCAGGCGGCGTCGATGATGGCATCATAATCCTCGAGCAGGCGGT
>CANJPN010000554.1 GCA_947475855.1 Bradyrhizobiaceae bacterium | reverse complement strand
GGTGCCGCCGTAGGCTTTTAGAACGCCCACAGAGACAGCTGCTATGTGATCCGAAAACGTCTGGACTCGAACGTCTAGGTCCATTCAGGATGGCTGGCGGTCGAGACGCGGACGTACACCGATGCCATCTTCGGTGTCTTCGATCTGCTCCGCTGCCCGTTCAAATTCTGGCGTCTCACGGCTTTGGCGGATCGACCCGCAGGCAGACGACGGCGCGTTCAATCGGCCAGCGACCGATGGCGTGAACATGCATTTGATCGCCGAGCAGCGGGACAACTTGTTGCGGTCCGGGGACATAGTCCGACGAAATTGCAAGGGGCGTTGATTCCGCCATTGGGGCCGGACGTCCGCTTCTCAAATGACCTGGCCGCCGTCCGGCACCCGTTCCCGTGCAGCATTCCCTCGTCCGGGGCGTCCGCCGGCGAGCGTTTCGGCGTGACTATCGTCTCTGTCCGCGCGACCCGAGTTGGCATCGCGGGGCCAACCTGCTTAGGTTGACGACATGCCGGGCAGAAATCCGGCGCGTTATCCGGAGGAACCCATGCCCTACATCGACGCGTTCAATCATTTCTTCCCCAAGCGGTTCTACGACATGCTGCTGGAGACGCCGGCCGGCCAGAAGGACATGGGCAAGCGCGTGCGCGGCCTGCCCGCGATCTACGATCTCGATGTCAGAAACAAGGTCGTCGATAAGTTCGAGAAGTACGACTACTCGCAGATCCTGTGTCTGGGCATGCCCGCGATCGATCGCCTCGTCGGGCCCGAGCAGGCGGTCGAGATGGCGAAAATCGGCAACGACGGCCTCGCCGACATCTGCGCCAAGGACCCCGCGCGCTATCCCGGCTGGGCCGCGTCGCTTCCCATGAACGCGCCCGAGGCCGCCGTCCGCGAAGTCGAGCGCGCGGTGAAGATCGGCGCATGCGCGATCCAGCTTCACACCAACGTCGACGGCGCGCCGCTCGACGAGCCGCAGTTCTGGCCGATTTTCGAAGCCATCGAGAAGTCCGGCAAGCCGATCCTGCTGCATCCCATCCGCACCAACGAGATGGCCGACTACCGCAACGAGAAGAAGTCGAAGTACGAGATCAACAGCGTGATCGGCTGGCCGTTCGAGACCGGCGCGTGTTTGGCGCGCCTCGTGTTCTCGGGCATCATCGACAAGCACCCGGGCCTCAAGATCATCACGCATCATCTCGGCGGCATCATCCCCTACTTCGAGGGCCGCGTCGGCCATTCGTGGGATCAGCTCGGCGCGCGCACGTCCGACGAGGACTACGGCGCGATCCTGAAGCGCTTGAAGAAGCGCCCGTTCGATTACTTCAAGGACTTCTACGGCGACACGGCACTTGCCGGTGCGAAGGGCCCCACGGTGTGCGGCATCGGCTTCTTCGGCGTCGATCACGTGCTGTTCGCGTCGGACTGCCCGTTCGATCCGGAGAAGGGCACCATGTACCCGCGCCTCTCCATCGAAGTGATGGAGACGATCGACCTCCCCAAGGCCGACAAGGAGAAGATCCAGTACAAGAATGCGCAGAAGATGTTCGGGCTGAAGTGATTCTCTGAAGCGATCAGGCAAATCCGATACTTAGGGCTGTGCGTCCCCGGACCAGCGGCCCGACCAAAGGTCGGGACGCGCAGAGCCGGGGCCTTTGCACCTCTCAGAAGTGTGAAGATCCCGGATAGCCTCGCTTCACTCGGCTTCCGGGAACGCATGAATCTCTAGGTTGGCGCAAACCACCGCCATCACTTCGTCGACGACACCGTCACGCCGGCCATCGCGCCCTTCCAGTACGCGGACTGCGCTTTCAGCATCGCCGCGAACTCCGCCGCAGTTCCGCCGGCCCCCTCGAAAGCGACCTTCTCGAGCTGGCCCCGGATCTGCGGATCTTCAAGCGCCTTGTTAACGGCGGCGTTGATCTTGGTGACGACGGCGTCGGGCGTGCCCGCGGGAGCGGCGATCCCGAAGTATTGGCCATCCTTCATGCCGCCCATATCGATGCCGCTCTCCGCGAACGTCGGCACATCCGGCAGCTCCGCGAGACGTTTCGAACCGGTGACGCCGAGCATGCGTACCTTGCCGGCTTTGGTCAGCTCGACCGACGTGCTGGGACCGGTACAGAGCAGTGTGATGTGACCGGCGACAATGTCTTGGATCGCCTGCGCCGCGCCTTTGTAGGGCACCTGCAGAACCTCGACGCCGGTCGCCTGCAGGAACGACATCAAGCCGAGATTCGGCGGCGTGCCGATACCGGTATGCGCGGCCTTGATCGACGAAGGATCCTTGCGCGCGGCGGCGACGAGATCTGGCGCCGTGCCGATGCCCGTCTTGGGATCGATCACCATGGTGAGGCTGGTCCGTGCCATGAGCACGACGGGCTTGAAGTCTTTCATTGGATCATAGGTGATCGTCGGTACCACATAGGGCGACACGACGAACGAAAGGTCAGCGGACAACAGCGTATGGCCGTCCGGTTCCGCGCGCGCGACCGAAGCGCCGGCAATCGATGCGCTTGCGCCGGGGCGGTTCTCGACGACGACGGGCTTGCCGAGCGCTTGCGCCATCGCCGGTCCCAGGATGCGTGCGACCACGTCGGGCGGACCACCGGGCGGAAAAGCGACGACGAGTGTAATCGTCCGGCTCGGAAAAGCTTCGTCTGCAGTCACGCTCTTCGTGAAGCAGGATGCGGCGGCGATAGCTGCAATGCCGAGTAATGTTCTGCGAAATCGGCTCGAACCCGAAATCATGTTGCGCCCCTCGATCGAGAAAATCTGGAATGCGATTGGATCTCGTACGCTGGACCATCAATAGGTCCGCTCGGGTTCTGTGAGGCACGTTCCGTGCCAGCAGGGATCTGCTCGATAAATCAGGCCAGTGGTGGCAACGGCACGTCGCACTCCGTCGCGGATCGCAAGAAATTCAGGCAACCTGCGTTTTTCCTTGGCGTATTGAACACAGGGGAATGCTGAACAGAGGCGGAAGACACGATTGCTCGCGGCGTAATCCGCGTCTAGCTTCCAAGCAGGTTGTCAAATCCGCTGAAGGGGTGAGGGCAAAGATGCAGAGGCGCATGCTCGAATGGGTCGCGACGTGCGTCTTCGCAGCGACGGCCTGTCTATATGCGGGGCGTGCCGATGCGCAGCCTGCGGAACCATTTTTCAAAGGCCGCACGATCAACCTCTACATCGGCTTCGGTCCCGGCGGCACCTATGATCTCTACGCGCGGCTGCTGGCGCGGCATATGGGGCGCCACATCGCCGGCAATCCGTCGATCGTCGCGCAGGCGATGCCGGGAGCCGGCAGCATCACGCTGGCAAACTTCCTGTTCAACGTCGCGCCGAAAGACGGCACGGCCTTCGGCATCGTGGCGCAGGCCGTTGCGGTCGAGGAAGCGCTGAAGTCGTCTGGCATCGCTTATCGCTCGACGGAGTTCAACTGGATTGGCCGCGCGTCGAACGCGGTGGAACTCATCATGTCGTGGCACACCTCGAAGGCACGTTCGATCGAGGATACGCGCAATCACGATACGCCGACAGCCGGCACGGGGCCGGCATCACCTTCGGAGGGCATTCCGCGACTGCTGAACGCAACCTACGGATCGCGTTTCCGCATCGTCAGCGGTTATCAGGCCTCTGCCATTGCGCTGCTGGCGATGGAGAAAGGCGAGGTCGATTCCGCGCAGACGTCGTGGAGTACGATCAAGGCCACCAAGCAAGACTGGCTGAAAGCCGGTCAGATCAACATCCTGACGCAATCGACGCTGGAGCGGATCGCGGATCTTCCGAATGTTCCCGCCGTCGTAGAATTGGGACGCACCCCCCAGGATAAGGCCCTGCTAGCGTTCTACGTCTCGAGTTCCGAAGTCGGCCGTTCCTTCCTGGCACCTCCCGGTCTGCCGCCGGAGCGCGTCACCGTCCTGCGGCGCGCTTTCGACGCTGCGATGGCAGATCCGGAAATGAAAGCCGACATCGAGCGGGCGAAAGCGGAGCTTGTCCCGCTGACTGGCGAGCGCCTCCAGCAATTGATCTCCGATACCATGAGGGCCCCGCCCGAAGTCGTGGCGCGTATGCAGTCCATTCTCAATACCCACCGGTAGCAACCGCTCGTTTACTCTGTGTGCACGATCTGCATGCCGTTTCGGTCGCTGTGATAGCCCCCGTCACGAGGCTGCCGTATTTTGCCATGAACCTAGTTCATGGGTAGAGCTTGAAAGCGACCCGCCCCGACGAGCGGAGAGAGAGGCAGCGCGATATGCAGGTAGCATCGAAACAATCTCCGTCCGTGATCGCCACGCAGCTTCGGCTGCGGCTCGGCCATGAACGCGAGCGAGCAGCGCCGATCCCGGCAAGCCTCGACACGTTGCCCGCAATCCCGGTCGTCGACGTCGGTCCAGATTTCTCCGCCGCTACGCTCCACGCGGCAGAGG
>CANJPN010000553.1 GCA_947475855.1 Bradyrhizobiaceae bacterium | reverse complement strand
GCCTCGACCAGCGCCTCGCGTTGAACCTCGCTGAGGTCGCCCAACCGCTCGACAAGTGCCCGGAAATCCTGCGCTTTCATCGTGTCCATCCTGCCGCCAAATCACTGGTCAGCAAGGTCGCACAACATTCTGGCGGAACAGAGCCTTCTGAATAGACGTGCGTTGCTCGGTAAAGGCGCGGCACTCGCCGGGGCAGGACTGGGCGCTGCGACCGCCGGAGTTTCCGGAGCCGCCGCCGAGCCGCTCAAGGACGAGAAGTGGAGCCTCGAGTTCGGCTCCACGATCCCTGCGGTGCAGGAGCGCTCGCCGTTCGAGAAGAACGTGGTTCGTACGCTCAGCAATCCCAACGGCGAGATGCGCAATTCGCACGCGCGGACGCAGCATCAATTGCTCGGTGGGACGCTGACGCCGAATAGCCAGTTCTTCACGATCAGCCATTGCGGCGTGCCGAACATCGATCCGGCCAAGCACAAGCTGGTCATTCACGGCAAGGTGCGCCAGCCGCTCGAATTCACGCTCGATACGCTCGCGCGCTATCCGATGGTAACGCGGACCGCGTTTGTCGAGTGCGCCGGCAATTCGGCGCCGCTGTTCTCCAATCAACCGATGCAGATCACCTGCGGCGCGATCCACGGGTTGGTATCGAACGCGGAATGGTCGGGCGTGAGGCTCTCGACGCTGCTCGAAGAGGCAGGCGTAGATCCGACCGCCAAGTGGCTTGTCGCGGAGGGTGCCGACGCGCAGCTTCTGACGCGAAGCGTCCCGATAAAGAAGGCGATGGATGACTGCCTGATCGTGCTTTACCAGAACGGCGAGCGTTTGATGCCTGGCAACGGCTATCCGATGCGTCTGCTGGTGCCGGGGTATCAGGGGAACATGAACGTCAAGCACGTTCGGCGCATCAAGGTGATCGATCAGCCGGCCTACACGTTCTTCGAGACCAAGAACTATTCGCAAATACTGCCCGGCGGGAAAACCTGGCGCTTCAACTTCCTGATGCAGGTGAAGAGCTTCATCACTTATCCAACGCTCGGTCATCAGCTCAAGGAGCCGGGGTTCTACAACATCTCGGGCGTCGCTTATTCCGGTAACGGCCGTATCTCGAAGGTTATGGTCTCGGCGGACGGCGGCAAGAGCTGGGGCGAGGCCGCGCTGCAAGGGTCGGTCAACGACAAGTCGTTCACACGGTTCAACATGCCGTGGCGCTGGGATGGCCAGCCGGCTGTGATCACCAGCCGCGCTTGGGACGAGTCCGGTGCAAGCCAGCCGCTGCGTGCGGAATTCATTTCGGCGCGTGGGCAGACGTCAGAGCCAGTGACCAATCCGCTCCTGTTTCCAAGCCAGCACTACAACAGCCTGACGAGCTGGGGCATCGACTCAAAGGGGGAGATCAAGCATGTCTATGCGTAATCTCGGTCGCGCGGCGACACTTGCGGCATCGCTTGTAGCGGTTGCAGGGCTTGCGAGCGCGCAGAGCCCGAACCTCGGCAAGAAGATCACCGAGGCCGATATCCAGCAATGGGATACGGCTATTCTACCGGACGGCACGGGTCTTCCGCCCGGGAGCGGTACGTTTGCGCAGGGGGCGAAGGTCTATGCCGAGAAGTGCCAGTCCTGCCATGCCGAAGGCGGCAAGGGTGGTGGTGCGCCGGGCGCTGGGGCCTTGATTGGCGGCGGCCCTCTCAATGCCATCAATACGCCGAAGACGATCAAGAATTACTACGCCTACGCGACGACAGTGTTCGACTACATCCGGCGAGGAATGCCCTACAATTCGCCGCGGTCACTACCGGACAACGAAGTCTACGCCGTCACAGCCTACATTCTCGGGTTGAACAAGCTGATCGGCGAGAAGGACGTGATGGACGCCAAGACGTTGCCGCAAGTGAAGATGCCGAACCAGGACAACTTTATCATGCCATATCCGGATCGCATCTGAGCGACGGGCGGATGTTGATTTTCGCGAGCCACGTGCGGCGTTGCCGGGCTTGGCTCGTGCTCGTTTCCGCCACGTGGCTTTGCGGATCGTGACCCGTCACGCAATTTCTGCTTTAACCGCGTCTCTGCCGTGCCCTATCCGGACGACTGATGTCGCCAACGATGGGCCGATCAACGAAAGACATCGGGAGGTCTCAGATGAACCGTCATGGCGATACGCCGAACCGCCGTCAGGTGCTGGCAGGGGCGGGAGCGGGGCTGGTGGTGCTCGGCGCGGGCGGCGGCCAGAGCTTCGCGCAAGCGGCTACGTTGCGGCAGGGTTATCAGACCAACATCTGGGGCATGCCGACGTACTATCTGATGAAGTCGGGTCTGCTCGAGAAGGCCGGGATCAAGACGCAGGATTTCGCCGTTGCCTCGGGAAATCTAACGATGCAACAGCAGGTCGCACGACAGGTTGATCTCGGCACCTATGCGGGGCAGTCGTTCATCATCGGGCACGACAAGGGCCAACTCGTCGCCGTCGCGCTGATCGAGCATGTCGGCCGTACGGTTCGCGTCATGGCGCGCAAGGATCTCGGCATCAAGACGGTCGCGGATCTCAAAGGGAAGAAGATCGCAAACCAGACTGGGTCGTCGATCGGCAATGTGTTCGTCGATCAGATCGGGCCTGCGGCCGGCCTGAAAAAGGGCGACTTCCAGGAAGTGCGGATGGACGTCAACAATATGGTGGCGGCATTGGCGGCGAAAACCGTCGACGCGATGGTCAACGTGGAGCCCTATAACGCGATCGCAGAAGGCGACGGCATCGCGACATCGCTTATGGACTATTGGGATGTCGACAAGATGCCGGTGTTCATGGCCGCGACGCCGGACTTCGTCGAGAAGCAGCCCGACATGATCGTCGCATATCTGAAGGCGTGGCTCGAGGTGGGCCGCCGCTTCAAGAGCGACTTCGGCCAGGTTTCGGACGTGGTGCACGAGTTCTACACGTCGAAGGGCTACACGATGTCGAAGGATCTGATGGCGAATGCGCTGAAGAAGGTCGAAGTGAACCCCGGCTTCCCGCGCGATCTCGAGCCCTACATGAAGGAACAAGCAGAGATCCTACTGCGCGAGAAGAAGATCGCGGCAATACCGGACTGGAAGAAGGCGTTGCGGCCCGACTTCATGGAGAAGGCGGCGAAGGGCTAGGCGTAGTTAAGGAGTGCTTAAGCCGCCTCTGATCTACTGGCTTCGATTGTCGGCGACCCGGTCTGATAGGCCGTGGCCGCCGCTTCGATTCTCAGTGCCGGGAAGGTCGAGGGCGGGTGATGAGGCAAGTCGGCATGCTTGGCGGTGCAGGGCTGCCGCATAATGGCGCTCAGCTATCGTGCGAAGAAGCGCCGGGTTCTTCTCAGGGGGCGTTTGATCTGACGAAGCCGGTGCTTGGGTTGAGGCCCGGCGTCTGGGCGCTGCTCGTCGCGTTAGCGGCGCTGATCGCACCCGTGTGGGGCTCTCTTTCGAGCGGTCCGACGATCTTCGACGATAGTTACATGTTCTGGCGCTACGCTATCCATCTGCGCGAGGGCCTTGGCCTCGCTTGGAATCCGGATGGCGTCCAGACGTATGGATTGACGAGCCACTTGTGGGTGCTCGCGACGTTGCCTTTCACGTGGTTGCCGGCACATTCCGGTTACGTGCTGCCGATAGCGTCGATGCTGGCCGGCACGCTGGCGTTCGTCGCGATGGGCATGGGGATCGCTGCGAATTCGAAGAGTGTGATCCTGCGCGACTGGCCGATGGCTACCGCTTTCGTTTCGCTGCCGTTGCTGATCAATCCGTTCTTCACTTTTCATCTCTCGACCGGCATGGACACGATGCTGTCGTTTGCGGCGCATGCGGTGATCGTACTCGCGGTGCTGGGCTATCTCCGCGAGCCGAGCCTGAAGCGGGCCTCGCTGGTAGGTGCCGCTGCCTTCGCTGCAGTGTTGACCCGGCCGGAGAATGGGCTCGTTGCGCTTGGCGTGCCGTTCTTCGCCTTCGTCTGGCAACGCCGTTTCGAACGTTGGCCGGATCTTGCCGGGCTTGTCGTCCTGCCGATCGGATTGATCGGCTTGGAACTGATCGCCTGCCATGTCGTGTTCGGCGTGCCGCTGCCGCTGAGCTTCTATGCGAAATCGCTGCACATCTATGCCGGGTTCGTGAATCCTGAGAACGCGGTGCAGAACCTGTTCATGGCGCTCTTCATGGCGCTGCCGTTCGTGGCGGTGGCGTTCGCTACGGGCGAGCGGCGCGATGTCGGGTTCATCGCGGCGTTTTTGGTGCCGGTGGCCCTGACGTTCGTCTACCTCCTGACGATGCGGCAGGTGATGGGGGTAGTGCCCCAACACGTGGTGTAAGCCCACAGGCATGATCCGGAGCGCCGCGGCTCGGATTGTCAGGCGGCCGGGATTGCCGGCGGCCTGACGGTGGCATCATCGCAGAAGCCGGCCATCGTTTCCAGGCTCATGTAGCGGCGCG
>CANJPN010000552.1 GCA_947475855.1 Bradyrhizobiaceae bacterium | reverse complement strand
GGTTGGCGGCGCCATTCACAGCGGATGCGAACGATTATCTGTATTCGTGGGAGTCGTCGGGCGACTACGATCCTTCGGCGAAGCTGGAGCGGATTTCGGCGCAGCTGCTCGTTATCAATGCGGCCGACGACGAGCGCAATCCGCCGGAGACGGGGCTTACGGAAGCTGCGGTGAAGCGCGTGAAGAACGGACGCATTCACCTCATCCCGGCGAGCACCGAGACGCGCGGCCACGGCACTACGGGGAATGCAAAATTCTACGCGGCCGCGTTGCGCGAATTGCTGGAGAAGGCGCCGCGAAAGGGGATGTAGTTCGTAGGGTGCGGACGCGAAGCGTACCGCACCGCACCGCACCGGCGTGTCGTGAAACGGTGCGGTACGCGCTGATCGCGCTACCGCACCCTACGGTACTGCTAACTCGACCTACGATCACTTGTTCTTCGAGGGCCAATAGGCGGGGAGCCAGGCGGCATCCTTGGCGGCCCAGCCGTCCTTGATGGCGCCCTCGTAGATGTCGAGGGTCTTCTGCACCAGAGGCATGGTCACGCCACGGCGCTTTCCTTCATCGATCATCGTGTGCAGGTCTTTCATGACGAGCTCGATATCGAAAGTGACGGGTCCGGTATCGCCGCCGCCAAGGGCAGTTGCGATTGCGGGGCCGCGGCCCTTGAGAACGTTGGGGCCGCCTGAGGTTTCGGCGAGGAATTCCATCAGCCATTTGTTGTCCAGCCCGATGTGGCGGACGAGAAGGAGCGCTTCGCCGAGCGCTTGATAGTAGACGAGCAGCGGCAGGTTGAGCGCGAGCTTGAGGCTCATGCCGGCGCCCACGGGGCCGATCAGGTCGACGCGGCGGCAGAGCTGCTTGAGGACCGGTTCGGCGGCCGCGTAGTCCTCCTTCGAACCACCGGCCACACCGAGGAGCTGGCCTGTTTTCGCCGGACCCACGGTTCCGCCGACGGGACATTCGACGAACTTCGCGCCTTTTGCCTTCACCTTGACGGCGAGTGCTTCCTCGTCGTGGGGCTGCACGGTCGACATTTCGATGAACAGCTTGCCTTTCGCTTCGCCGGACAGCAGGCCGGTCGGGCCTTCGTAAACGTCGGCGAGGGACTTGGCGTTGGTCAGCATGGTGACGACGACATCGCATCTGGCGGTGAGGTCCGAGGGTGCGACGGCCTCCTTGGCGCCCGCTGCGATCAGGGGCTTCGCCTTGGCTGGCGTGCGGTTCCAGACGTGCACCTCGTGGCCGACGGCGATCAGCCGCTCCGCCATCGCCGCGCCCATGCGGCCCAATCCTGCAACGCCAATGCGCATTTCCGTTTCCTCTCGAAAGTGATGCCCGCTCCAACGCGCCGCGGATGATGGCAACATCGGCCAACAGCGTCCATGGGGCAAGAGCCGATGTTCGAGCCCGCACCAGATCCCAAGACGCCTCCGGAGACGACCCGTCGTGGTGCTGACGAGGGGAGAATGAGATGGGCGAGGGGGCCGGGGATTAGTCCGACTGCGTTCACGCGCGCGGTGATTGTGGCAGTGGTCGTCGTCTCTGCCCTTGCACTCTCTCTCTCTCTCTCTCTCGGAGGTGACCAAACCAATAAGTGCGGCAAACTCATTGGATGCCTAGATCGCCAATGCGCCAGACTTCGCTGCCGCATAGCGTCCGGAAACTTTCACCCAATCGATGGCATTCCACCACGCTTTAAGGTAGTCGGCTCTACGATTTTGATAGGTCACATAATAGGCGTGTTCCCAGACGTCGTTCCCGAATAGTACGCGCTGGCCGTCCATCAATGGCGTATCCTGATTGGGCCGCGACGTAATAGCGAGCTTGCCTTCCGCGGTCACTGTCACGAACACCCAGCCGGAGCCGAACAAGCGTGTGCCGGCCGCGTCGAACTCGGCACGCAGCTTGTCGAGTCCGCCGAAATCCCGCTTGATCGCCGCTGCAATGTCGCCGCTCGGCTGGGCACCGGTCGTGCCCATCACCTGCCAGAACATCGTGTGGTTGGCGTGCCCGCCGCCGTTGTTGCGAACCGTCGCCTTCAACCCGTCCGGCAACTCGGCGATCCGCGCCAACATCTGCTCGAGCGGCATAGCGGCGACGCGCGGGAAGTCATACAGGGCGGCATTCAAGTTGTTCACGTATGCCGCGTGATGGCGCGAGTAATGGATCTCCATCGTCTCGGCGTCGATATGGGGCTGCAGCGCGTTGAAGGCGTAGCCGAGCGGTGCCAGTTTCAAAGGTCCAGCCGGTGCTGCGACCTGGGCGATGACATTCGGCGGAAGGAGATTGCCAAGCAATCCTACGCCGCCTGCGACGACCTTCCGACGGCTCGGCTTTCGCATCACACACTCCAAACGGTTAGTGTCACTATGTTGAGCGCGTACGGACGTCGCTCTTAAACCGAGATCCCAACGGGGCAATCAGTGATACAACGGATGCGACTCCGAATTCCCGCGCGCCTGGGAGGTTGGATATTCCGAAGCCGTTTCATCACCAGCGTACAGTCTTTATCGCTTGCCAAATTTCCATCCAGCTTTGCTAGACATAGGCATATCCCAACCGACCAGGAGGTACGACAATTATTTGGTCGCCTCTGAAGTTTCTCGAAGGCGTTGACCGGGCTGCGCTGTGTGTTGCAGGAGTTCGACGCCAGGGTGTTGATTTCCTTGCGAGTCGCGATGTCGGATTCGCGTTCGCTGCAAACCGTGATTGCGTCGCTCGATGAGCATCGACGGGGACCGATGTGCGGCCACGAGATCAGGCGAAAAGGCAAGCCGAACTTTTTTCCGGTAAAGGCTCGATCAGATCATCAACATGCGCCACGAGATGGTGCGCCTCGCCGCCGGCATCGACTGGCGGATGCTGAAGCATCTGACGGAGGGCAAGTGGCGGATCGACGCGACGTTCAAGGATGACGACGCTGTGACCGCGGTGCCGATCGGGGGGCGCATGTTTGGGTTGGACGAGGTGTGGGTGGGGTAAGGGCGATCAATACGGGTTTCTCAGATCTGCCATAAATGCTAAGGCTTTGCCATGAACGCGATCCTGGACCGAATCTCGATCGACCCGAACGTCTGCTTCGGCAAGCCGTGCATCAAGGGCACGCGCATCTGGGTGTCACTGATCCTCGATTTTCTGGCGACCGGCGAAAGCGAAGCTTCGATCCTCGCAAACTATCCGCAGCTGAAGCCCGAGGACATCAGGGCAGCACTCGCTTATGCCGCCGACATTGCGCGCGAGAGGATCGTACCGGTGACGCAAGCGGCAGGTGAATGAAGTTCAAACTCGACGAGAACCTGGGCGATATCGGCCGCGATCTACTCGAGGCCGAGGGCTACGATGTGATGACGGTCGCCCAGCAGCAGATGTCGGGCACCGACGATCAACGCATCTATGATGTTTGCCTTGCCGAAGCCCGCGTGCTGGCGACCCTCGATCACGACTTCGGACATACATTGCGCTTCCCGCCGGAAGCAACGGCGGGCATAGCGATATTGGAGTGTAGGGGACCGCAGTCACCGCGCGCGATCAAGGCGCGGATTGCCGAGCTGATTGCTGTGCTACGCAGCAATTCAATCGAGGGTCAGTTATGGATCGTCGAGCCGGGAAGGGTAAGAATAAGGCAACATGGTCCGAGCTGAGGCGTTCGAGGTGTCGGGGTTCAGACCGGATGGGGTGTGGGTGAATTAGCGAGGGAGCGGTTTCCGCATCGGTATGAGGAAATTCCGCGCAGCAATTCTTGCACTGGCTTTGACGAGTTCTGTCGCGGTCCTCGTCAGCGCGCGAAACGACATCCAATCGTACATTTGGCCACGGGATTCCTGCTACACGAGGCAGGGAGTGTTCATTGGACAAAAATCCTCCTGCATTGCGGCAGGCAAGATCAAAAAGGAGCGGACGCTGGGGGGCGAAATGTCGAAGCAGACGTGTGCGAAGTCGTGCGTCGAAAAAACGTGGTGTTCACACTATCTCGTCAGCAGGCCAGATGAGGAATATGAGCGCGAGCGCAAAGTCATCATCATACGATCCCAAATCGGCGCGTGGGGGTGTACGCTGATCAGCTCTACCGAATAAGGGCGTCGAGGCACGGCAGTCTTAGGTTGGGTCAAGCGTAGCGCGACCCGAATCATGCGGCATACGTTGGATTGTTGGGTCGCCCCCGGCTCGCGCTATGCGCGTCCGGGGTTGACCCAACCTACGGCAGCGCACCTTCGACACGGTGTGTCCGGTGTCAGACCCGGAGGGTCTGACACTTTTGTGTTCACCAGCCCTTAGGCAGCTGCGCGGCGAACTTGCTGCGGACCACCTTTTCCAGCTCGTCTGAGTTCTGCACGGTGGCCGGCCATTCCTTCTTGCGATCCCAGGGGATGCAGGCGTCGATGACCATGCGGCTGTTGAAGTTGTGGTGCGCGCCGTAGGCCATGGGATCGAGGTGCGTGGACCAG
>CANJPN010000551.1 GCA_947475855.1 Bradyrhizobiaceae bacterium | reverse complement strand
CGTCGCAACCACGCCCGTGCGCCGCAGGTGATCGGCGGCAAGGCCCGTTCCCGAGACCCATTGCTCCAGACACCCAGGCCGACCGCACCAGCACGCCGGTCCTGGATGCTCGTCGCCGCGCGCCCACGGCAAGGGATTGTGTCCCCATTCGCCGCCGATCGCGTTCGGCCCGTCCACCAACCTGCCGTCGAAGACGATGCCGCCGCCGCACCCCGTTCCGATGATGATCCCGAAAACCGAGCGCGCGCCCGCGCCAGCTCCATCTGATGCCTCCGACATCGCAAAGCAGTTCGCGTCGTTGGCGACCCGCACCGGCCGGCAGAGACACCGGGTAAGGTCAGCCAGAATGTATCGGCCATTGAGCCAGGTCGAATTGGAGCCCTGCGACTGCCCCGTCACCGGCGAGATCGAGCCGGGAACGCCAATCCCGATGCTGCCGCGCTTGCCGGCGTCGGCCTCGATTGCCGCGACCATCTCAGCGATCGCCTCGATCGTGGCTTCGTAGTCGCCTCGCGGTGAAGGGACGCGGCGGTTCGCCAGCACCTGGTCACCGGGACCCAACATCACGCCTTCGATCTTGGTGCCGCCCAGATCGATTCCGGTTCGGTATCCGGGCGAGGCTCGGTCCTCCATGGCTCAGGCTCCCGGCCCGGGCCAGCGCTTCGAAGTCCGCTTCGAAGACATTCGCCCGGACGTGTTGCCGGAGGTGTAGTTTTCGGCCGCGAATCGTTTCGCATCGCCACCGCCGACCAACGCGTCCCGTGCGGGGGCGATTGCCCCGGGATCGATCGCGGCCCCAGCCACGAAGACCATCAGCAACGATTCATCGCAGAGCAAGTAATCGAGCACCGCAGCCAGGCCCTCGGGCGTGCCCGCTGTCGCCTTGAGGTCGGCTGGAGAAAGGCCTGTCGTCGCAAGAAATCGGCCCAGCCTCTCGCCGTCCTCGGTCATGAACACGAGTGCGGCCAGCCCTATCGCCTCGGCGTCGTCGGCCGAGCCGGACTCTTGTCGCTGCATTTCTTCGCCTCCGTAGGTCGAAAAGTGGCCTGGGCTATACACCATAAACTGTTGGTTAGTGCTTGGTGAGCAAACTGCACATATCAGCCGCCAATCGAATCGGTGCACAACTGGCGGCAGCTAGAGTCGGGCCCCCCATGACCATTCAGCATCGCAGCGGTACCCTAGGTGGACTGCGACCCGGGATGCGCCGGACGGGGAAGACTGTCCTCATCGTCGAGGACAACGAGCTCAACATGAAGCTGTTTCATGACCTGCTCGACGCGCATGGGTACGCCACCCTGCAGACGCGCAATGGCATGGATGCTCTGAAGCTCGCCCGGGAGCATCGTCCTGATCTCATCCTGATGGACATCCAGCTTCCCGAGGTCTCTGGGCTCGAAGTTACGAAGTGGCTCAAGGACGACGACGAATTGCGCGGCATTCCTGTCGTCGCAGTGACTGCGTTCGCCATGAAGGGTGACGAGGAACGGATCCGGCAGGGTGGCTGCGAAGCCTACCTGTCGAAGCCCATCTCGGTCATGAGCTTCGTTGATACTGTGCGCCGCTTCATTGGTGATGCTTGAGCGGTTGAGCTCAGCAACGAGGGTTTGCAATGACGGCGCGTGTACTGGTAGTCGATGACATTCTGGCCAACGTAAAGTTGCTCGAGGCCAGACTCCAGGCTGAATACTTCGAGGTTCTGACCGCCAATAGCGGTCAAGCCGCTCTCGACATTCGTGCGCGCGAGCGCGTGGATGTCGTGCTCCTCGACATAATGATGCCCGGCATGGACGGCTTCGAGGTCTGCCGCCGCTTGAAGGCTGCCCCCGCGACCAGCCATGTTCCGGTAATCATGGTCACCGCGCTCGACCAGCCATCCGACAAAGTGCAGGGCCTGGAGGCCGGCGCCGACGATTTCCTGACGAAGCCCGTCGACGACATCGCGCTCATCACGCGGGTCAAGAACCTCGCGCGTCTGAAGACGCTGCACGACGAGATGACGATGCGCGCTTCGACCACGCAGCAACTAGGGCTCGGACCGCAGGCGCTCGCCAAGGCACTGCGCGGCGAAAGCGGCCGCATCCTGCTCGTCGACGATCATCCCCGTTCGGCTGCACGAATTCTCGAGGCGCTGACGAAGTCGCACGACGCATTCGTCGAGCGCGACATCCAGAATGCCCTGATGAAGGTCACCCAGTACAGCTTCGACCTGCTGATCGTCAGCCTGTCGCTGCAAGGCGCTGACGGCCTCCGGCTGTGCAGCCAGGTTCGCTCGCTTGACCGCACCCGTCATCTGCCCATCATCATCCTGGTCGAGCCGGGCGACGATGCACGCCTGCTTCGCGGCCTCGACATGGGCGTCAACGACTACCTGTTGCGCCCCATCGATCGCAACGAGATGCTGGCGCGCTGCAAGACCCAGATCCGCCGCAAGCGCCATGGCGACTTCCTGCGCACCCGCATCGAAGAGAGCGTCGAGCACGCGGTAACCGACGCGCTCACCGGCTTGCACAATCGCCGCTACATGGAAGGCCATCTCCGCACGCTGGTGGAAGAGGCCGCGTCCACCGGCCGGCCGCTGTCCGTAATGGTCGCCGACATCGATTTCTTCAAGAAGGTCAACGACACCTACGGTCACGACGGCGGCGACAACGTGCTGCGGGAATTCGCGGCACGCCTGAAGCGCAACACGCGGGGCATCGATCTGGCGTGCCGGATGGGGGGCGAGGAATTCGTCGTGATCATGCCGGAAACAGAGATGGAGCGTGCCCAGCAGGTTGCCGAACGCCTCCGCGCGATGATCGCGGCCGAACCGTTCAAGATCAATACGACGACGCTCGCAAGTGTCACGGCCAGCGTCGGCGTCGCGACCCTGGAGGGCCCGGAAGAGACGCCGGAGACCATCTTCAAGCGTGCCGACAACGCGCTCTACGCAGCCAAGCGTGAAGGCCGGAACCGGGTCGTCGCGCAGGCGGCCTGACGGATGGCGGCTCTGGCCGAAGTTTCGCCAGGACATCTTGCCGAAACGAACATTTTGCCCGGTGCCTTAACGGTGCCGGGCACTTGTTTATGTGCAGCAGCGCTGATCCAGGGCCGCGAGGCCCAATTTCTGTATACGCGCCAAATATCCTTGGTGTGCGAAATTTACGACACAATAATGCCGCAGTGGCGGTCTACAACATTAGAACTTGACGCGATGCAAATTAGCAACGCTCAAATGTTCCACGTCTTCGCCGGATCTTTCGGCATTGTGTGGCTCAAGGAGGGAAGTGCAGAATTGCTCCTTTCTGGTGGCATCACCTAAGCGCAGCTCGCTGAGGTTGAATTCGTCACCGTGAAGTGGAGCGGAACGAGTGCTCTCGTGCCTCAGGTCCGCCGCATCTCCTGAAACACGGGCACATGATCGACCTGGCTACCGGTGATGGCCTCCTCGGTAACCAAGATGGTCGATCGGAAATCGGGTAGTTGCCAACGCCCTCTTTGGCGGCTGCCTGATTATAAGGTCAGGGGACGTGGTGAGCTTGGTTTCACCCCGCTGCCGAGCTAGGTCACGGCCCCTGACCGATCCCTCCCTCGCCTGATGGCCCAGCGCACCCGCGCATTCCCGCCGGCCTTACCCCATCCCGTCGAAGCCCATTCGCGCCGGTCAATCGCGCCGGTCAAGAAAAAGCCCTTGCGTTGGACGCAGGGGCTTGGATTTGCGCGCAGATGAAGTGCCGCCGTGACGGTTTACTTGATCTTTGTTTCCTTGAAGTCGACGTGCTTGCGCGCGATCGGGTCATACTTCTTGAACGTCAGCTTCTCCGTGGACGTGCGCGGGTTCTTCTTCGTGACGTAGAAGAAGCCGGTGCCTGCGGACGAGATGAGCTTGATTTTCTGAGTAACTGGCTTGGCCATGGGAATTCCTCGAAAGGTGCGGCCGGCTCACACGGAGTGGCTGCGAGCGGGTGCGCCGGGCGAATTTCAGCGCTCCCTGTCGGCAGGGCGCGCATATGGGCGGCAAATTACTCGCCAGGCCCGAAGTGTCAAGGTGGCGATAGGTGGTGGCACGTTATTCCATCCCCTACAACATTTCCTTTATCGCCTTGATCAGCGCCCGGTCGATGCTGATGAGCGCCGCGTCTGCGGGTAGCTCGAGCTCCGCTCGATCCTGCTGGGAGACGGACCTTCCCTGCAGCACCACCCGCCCGTCCTTGGTGAGATAGATCGACGAAGCCTCATTCTGGGCTTCCTCGCCGCTCTCCCCCTTCCAAATTAGCTCTACCCTGAACGTCATGGCCATGTCGGGTTCTCCTGATCGGTGCGGCTTCTGAGCCCGCCAGAGCATGATCCGATCATTCGATCGCCCCGGCGTTCGCACATGATCGCATACTGCTCTAGCGCCGTTCGTCTTCGATGATCATCGCGGCTGCCTTCTCGGCGATCATCATCGTCGGTGCCGCCGTATTG
>CANJPN010000550.1 GCA_947475855.1 Bradyrhizobiaceae bacterium | reverse complement strand
GTCAGCCTCTCGCCCAGCACCACGACGCCGAGCGCCGCTGACACGACGAGCCCCATCTGCGCGATCGGCACGATCACGCTCGCCTCCCCCACCGTCAGCCCCCGCATCATGCAGATGAACCCGATCCCGCCCGCCACCGCTCCCCACGCCGCGACCGGCCACACCTTGAGCGGCAGCCGCAGCCCGCCATCCGATCTCATCGAAACGATCGTCGACAGCGTCAGATAGACGAACGAGTGCGTCACGAGCTGCGTTGCGGGCGTGCCGCCCCACGACAAGCCGATCTTGTGAATGGTGTTCCCCGCGCCCAGCGCCAGGGTCGCGGCGATGGCGAGCAGCAGCGAACGCTTCGCTTCAGCCGATAGCCGCGCACCACCGCTTCCCGTCCCGACCAGCAGCCAGATCGCGACCAGCGCGAGCCCCAGTCCGACGAGCTTCACCGGCAGCGGCGGCTCGCCCAGCAGCAGGATCGCAAGCCCCGCCGTCACGAGGAAGTTCAGCCGGAAGATCGGCCCGTTCACGCTCACGTTGCCATGCCGCAGGCTCCACGCGAAGCAATTGAAGCCGACGAACATGAACACGCCCGCCAGCAGCCCCAGCCACACGTGCGGCCCCGGCTTCAATTCGTTGGTGGCGAGCCCGTAGAGAAAAATCGTGATCCAGAACAATACCGACTGGGCAACGATGAACTGGTGCATCTTGTAGTCGCCGCGCATGCTCCCGGCCGCGGCCTGCTTGAAGGCGAAATCCGTGAACCCGTTGAACAACAGCGCAGCGAAGGCGAACCAGATGGCCGAATTCATGTATTGCCTTTGCACCATTCGACCGTATGGCCGAACAGCTCTACGTTGTTTCGCGACATGCGATAAGTCATGCTATGGGGCGAACCCTCACTGCCGCCATGAAAACGTGGTGGTATAGTCCGGCGACCCAAAAACGTCGGCACTGGCAAATGGTTTGAAAGGGAGGACGTCATGACAGTCAAGCGCAGAACAATTCTCAAGGGCCTGGGTGCGACAGCTGGCGCAACAGCCCTCGGCATGCCGGCGATTGCTCAAGGTGCGCCGTTCAAGATCGGCCTGATGACCGTGAAAACCGGCCCCCTTGCCCAGGGCGGCATCCAGATGGAGCAGGGCCTCCTCACCTTCCTCAAGGAAAAGAACAACACGCTCACCGGCCGCAAGATCGAGCTGGTGGTGGCCGACACCGGGGGCAACCCCGCGGGCGCGAAGACGAAAGCGCAGGAGCTGATCGAGCGCGACAAGGTCAACGTGATCCTCGGCCCACTCGCCGCCTTCGAGCTCCTCGCGATCACCGATTACGTTCGCCAGAACAAGACGCCGCTGATCGCCGTCGCAGCCGCCGAGGATGTGACGCAGCGCAGCGCCAACCCCTTCATCATCCGCCCCACCGCGACGTCCGGCCAGTGCAGCCACGTCATGGGCGAATACGCCACCAAGGAACTGAAGAAGACGCGCGCGGCCACCATCTCCGAAGACTTCGCGTTCGGCTACGAGCAGATGAGCGCCTTCCAGCGCGTGTTCGAGGACAACGGCGGCAAGGTGGTCAAGAAGCTGTGGCCACCGCTGGTCACGCCCGACTACACGCCCTTCATCGCCCAGATCCCCAAGAACGCCGATTGCGTGTTCAACGGTTTCGCCGGCTCCAACCCCGTCAAGTTCATGCGCTCCTACGCCGACCTCGGCCTCAAGGACCGCATCCCCTTGCTCGCCGGCTGGACCGCCATGGACGACGCGCTTCTGCGCAGCCTTGGCGACGAAGCCATCGGTGTGCTCTCTGCTGCTTTCTACTCGGCCGCCTCCGAATTCGAATCCAACAAGCGCCTCGTGGCCGGTCTCGCCAAGGACTACAACGTGCTCTCGGGCGGCTACGCTGCCGGCATGTATATCGGCGGCCAGTGCGTCGAAGCAGCACTCGCCATCGCCGGCGACAAGTCGAACGACGGCACTGCGTTCGCGGAGGCCCTGCATAAGGTCAGCCTGAAGGACTCGCCGCGCGGCGCCTTCTCCGTCGACAGCAAGGGCAACGCGATCGGCTCGGTGTTCATCCGCCGCTGCGAGCGCCAGGGCAAGGACCTCGTCAACAAGGTCATCAAGACCTACGACAACGTCAGCCAGTTCTGGACCTACAAGGAAGAGGACTTCCTCAAGAACCCGGTTTACAGCCGCGACTATCCGCCGGCCAAGAACCTGGAGTAATCGTTATCGGGGGTCAGACCCGCAGGGTCTGACTCCAACTCGAGTGGCCCTACCACAAGCGGGGTCAGACCCGCAGGGTCTGCCCCCATTGCGTCATCGGATCTGCCCTGCATGTCCAGCCTGCATCTGACGCTCGCCGTCAATAGCGTCGCAATGGGCGGCCTGCTGTTCCTTTTGTCGTCAGGCTTCTCGCTGATATTCGGATTGATGCGCATACCCAACCTGATGCACGGCTCGTTCTTCATGCTGGGCGCCTACATCGGCTTTTCGATGATCGGCAAGGGCATGTGGTTCTGGGCCGCTGCGATCGGCGGAGGTATCGCAATGGCGCTGCTCGGCGGCCTCATCGAGCGGCTCCTGTTGCGGCGCCTCGCAGGGCAGACACTGCCACAGGTCCTGCTGACTCTCGGCTTCTCCTTCATGATCGCCGATATCTGCCTGATGATCTGGACCGGTGACCCCTTCCAGCCACCTACACCTGCTCACCTGCGCGGCGCCTGGATTGTCGGCGATATGGTTTTCCCGATCTACCGCCTCGTAATGGTGCTCGTGGCCGTGGTGATTGCCGCTTTGCTCTGGTTGCTGGTGGACAAGACCCGGATCGGCGCGATGATCCGAGCCGGCGTCGATGACCCCGAAATCGCCCGCGCGGTCGGCATCAAGGTCAGCCAACTGTTCACGCTGATTTTCTGCCTCGGCGCGGGTCTTGCGGGATTCGCCGGCGTCATCGGCGCGCCCTTTCTGTCGATCTATCCCGGTCTTGACGCCGAGATGCTGCCGCTCGCTCTGATCATCGTCATTCTCGGCGGCTCCGGCAGCCTGCTTGGCGCATTCGTCGGCAGTTTCATCATCGGCTTCCTGTTCAACTTCGGGCAAGCCATGTTCCCCAACCTCGCCTACGTGATCCTCTTCCTGCCGATGGTGCTGATCCTGGTGCTGCGGCCGCAGGGCCTGTTCGGGAAGCTCGGCTCATGAACATGCTGTCCCTTCGGAACATCGGGATCGGTCTCGGCCTGCTGTTTCTCGCTACATTGCCTTTGTGGATGCAGCACCCCTACTACATCAATACGTCGAGCCAGATCCTCTACTGGGCGATCATCGCGCTCGGCCTCAACGTACTCGTCGGCTACGCTGGACTGACCTCGCTCGGCCATGCAGGTCTTTTCGCAATCACCGGCTATACCGTCGCACTTCTTGTCGATGCCGGTTTCGGACACCTAACTGCTGCCATCGCCGCCATTGCGCTTACACTTGCAGCAACCGCAGTCTTCGCCGTTCTCGCGCTCCGGGCGACAGGAATCGGCTTCCTGATGATCACTCTGGCGCTCGGCCAGATCGTATGGGGCATCGCCTATCGCTGGGTCGATCTCACCAACGGCGACAACGGCGTCAACCTCAAGGTCAGGCCGATGCCGTTCGGGATCGACCTGTCGAGCCCTTCCGCGTTCTACTGGGCAACCTTCATCGCTTTTGTCGTCGCCCTGGTCGCGATGCAGCTCTTCGTCCGCTCGCCCTTTGGCGCGACGGTGCGCGGCACACGTGACCAGCCCCGTCGCATGAACGCCCTCGGCTTCAACGTCTGGCTGATCCAGTTCCTGGCCTTCCTGTTCTCCGGCTTCTGGTGCGCCATCGGCGGCCTGCTGTACATCTATTACAACCAGTTCGTGGCCCCACCTGTTGCCGGCCTGCAGTCGAGCGCCGAAGTGCTGCTGATGGTGATTTCCGGCGGCACCGGCACATTGCTCGGCCCCATCGCGGGCGCCGCCATCGTCATCATCATCAAGAACGTGGTCAGCGCCTGGATCGAACGCTGGAACCTCGTCCTTGGCCTGATTTTCGTGATCATCATCAGCTTCATGCCCGATGGCCTGGTTCCAGGCATCAGGCGGCTTTGGCGCACAATGCGCGGCACGGACGCAGCAGAAGCCGCAGCGGCACGCGCTAGCGCTAAATTGGCGAGCGGCCAAACCGACGCCAAGGAAAAAGGGGGCGTGCAATGACCGGCACCTACGCTCTCGAGGTCCGCAATCTCGCCAAGGCCTTCGGCGGCCTCAAGGTCACGCAGAGCGTGAACCTCGCCATTGCACCCGGGGAGCGTCGACTGATCATCGGCCCCAACGGCGCCGGCAAGACGACGCTGTTCAACCAGATCACCGGCGAGATCGCGCCGGACGCCGGCGGCATCCATCTGATGGGACAGGACATCACAAAGGTCCCCTCACGCCGCCGCG
>CANJPN010000549.1 GCA_947475855.1 Bradyrhizobiaceae bacterium | reverse complement strand
CCGGGCGGAGGCGGCGGAAACGATAGGCGCGGCGCTGGATCTCGATGCAGTTCTTGCCGATCGAGAACCGGCCGACAAAGTCGAAGCCGTGGTCTTCGAGCAACGCTTGCATCCGACTTTGATGGTTGGTGATGGGATCAACGATGCGCCCGCGTTGGCGGCCGCTGATGTCGGCATTGCCATGGGCGCGCGAGGCGCAAGCGCGTCATCTGAAGCCGCGGACGTTGTCATCCTGGTGGATCGCCTGGATCGGGTGTCCGATGCGGTCAGCATCGCACGTCGCGCTCGCAGAATCGCCGTTGAGAGCATCGCCGTGGGGATGGTCCTGTCGGGAATTGCGATGCTTGCGGCGGCATTCGGATGGCTCACCCCGGTCGCCGGTGCGTTGACGCAGGAAGCCATCGACGTCGCGGTCATACTCAATGCTCTCCGCGCCTTGACACCTGCGTGGAGCTACTCGCGAGACTTCATGCAACCCGCGGCAGCGCGAGCCCTGCATCAAGGGCATCACGATCTCAAGGCGCCACTCAACCGCTTGCGCGAGATTGCCGACGCCCTGGATGATGCAACCGCAGAACAAGCGATCACGTTGATTGAGGAAGCCAATCGTATTGTTGACGGAGATATTGTTGAACACGAACGCGATGATGAAGTCCGCGTCTATCCCCGCCTCTCGAAATTCATGCACGATGCCAATGTTCTCAATGCCATGAGCCGGGCCCATCGTGAGATCTTGCATTTGGCACGCATGCTCCGGCGATTGTCGGAAGGTTTGGGGGCCGAAGATGCCGACCGTTATCTGATCCGGGATGCGCAGCGAGCCATAGAGTCAATCGAGTCCCTGGTTCGTATTCACAGCGCGCAGGAGGAAGATATCTACGAACATGCAACCGGCAATTAGGTCCATCATCGATCCCAGACAGCGGAGCCCGTCCTGACGGCATCGTTCTCGATCGTCGACCGCGCGCTGTTCTTGGCAGCACTGGATCCGACTCACACTTTCCGCGGGCCGTTCGCACTCGGTGTCCAGAGTGCGTAGCGGAAGTCGAGCACCCGATCGAGACGCTGGAGCGCGGGTCCAGGTCGTGTCGGCCATCCGCAATCTGCTGATTGGTTCTACAGTTGACGTGGTCAGCCGCGCTCAAACCGCGCCGTCGGTCGATCCGGCCTACGGCCATTTTGGTGTCGACGTGCTGGGCACAGTCAGCGACCCCGGTCGCCTAGAGTCTTTCCGTTCTTAACGGAATCGCGGGGACTCCCAAATCAGGCGCGATCTGATTCAAGCTGTGGGCTGGAGGCGGAGGCCAGCGCACATGGCGAAGCCGTATTCCTTCGACTTCGGACTGAACGTCGTCGCGCAGGCCGCGAGTGGCATGGCACACGCAGCCGTGGCCGAGCTCAACGGGATCGTTTCATCGACCGTCACGAAATGGTGGGGCCGAGAACGTGATATCGGTACGCCTGAGGCCAAGCCGATGGGTGGGCATCGGCCGTGAAAACTCGCGGAAGAGCGCAAGTGGCTGCTTTCGCGGCTTGCCGAAAAACCGGACCTGACGCTGCACGCGCTGCTTGCCGAACTGGAATAAGCGGATGTCCATTGATCTCTCCTCGGACGAGAACGGAGTAGTGGCGGCCACGTCAGAAAACTAAGGTATCGCGTTCGCGTTCGCGTGACGTGCATCGTGATCGTACTCACGCGCGCGATTATAAGGACTCCGGTTCCAGTTAACGTCTGACACTGACCCGCCACCGCCCGTCGCCGAGATCGTCGAGTTTTAATTCGACGGGAAGGAACGTCTCGATGACCGCAATGTTGGTCGTCGTATGCTTTGTCGGGTGCATCGTCACGAACGAGCCGCCACCGGCGAGCGCGAGCGGCAGCAGAAGCTGATCTGCGAGATGCGGACCAACTGGGGCCTTCGTCACGAGATACTCGCGCACTTCCTTCACTGTGCGCGCGACGACGGCTTCGGCGGATGTGCCGCGTTCGCCGAAGCCGGTGAAGATCTCGGTGACGTAGTCGGCAGCGATTTCGATGGTGAGTACGTTGCCGGGACCGTCCGCCTTGATGGTGCGCGGAGTGGCTGCTTCCGCCGGCCATGACAACATGGCTGCCGCCTTGCGCGCCTCGCGCCGCGCGATCTCGAATGGAATGTTGGCGACATCGGCGAAGATGCGGCGTAGGCGAACCTCGCCCGCATTCTCGATCGAGAGGGGCTGCAGCTTTTGCGAAGGCGAAATTCCAGCCATCCACGAACCACCGCCCGCCGGATAAAACCCAGCCTGATGCAGGCTCACGTCGACGTCCGCGCCCATGCGCTTGATCTGCGGCAGGAACACGCGCTCCAGATAGTCGAACGTCGGCGCCATCGGATTGTGTGTTCCGCCGGACAGCGTCAAGCGTGACGGCACGTCGGCATGAAGCAGGATCGGCAGCACGGTCTGGAACACGAGGATCGTGGAGCCAGCGGTGCCGATTGCGAAGTCGTACGCGCCGCCGCTGATCGCGCCGGGCTCGAATCGAAGTGCGCCCGAGCCCAGCTCAGCACCGGACATTTTCGCGCGCGTGATCTGCGCTGCCGCCGTCACGCAGGTGAGGTGCTGGCGCTGCAGGCCCGGCCGGCGACGCTTGGCACGAATGTTCTCCAACGCGAACGGCCTGCCGGTGATTGCGGAGAGCGACAGGGCGGTACGCAGTACCTGCCCGCCGCCCTCGCCTGCGCTGCCGTCGATGGTGATCATGAATGTTCTCCGTGGTGTCAGACCTGGAGGGCCTGACACCACGTTGTCCTTTAACCTTTCACGCACACCACCTGCCGCAACGTGTGGACGATCTCGACGAGATCGGCCTGGGCTGCCATCACGGCGTCGATGTCCTTGTACGCTTTCGGCGTCTCGTCGATCACGTCGGCGTCCTTGCGGCACTCGACGCCGGCCGTGTCACGGGCGTGATCGGCCAGCGTGAATCGTCGTTTGGCTTCCGTGCGCGACATCACGCGCCCCGCACCGTGCGAGCACGAGCAGAAGCTTTCGACGTTGCCTCGCCCGCGCACGATGAACGATTTCGCGCCCATCGAGCCCGGAATGATGCCCATCACGCCCTTCGCCGCGCGCACCGCACCCTTGCGGGTGATCAGCACGTTCTCGCCGAAGTGATGCTCGCGCACGACGTAGTTGTGGTGGCAGTTCACCGCCTCCAGCGACGCTTCGAATGGCTTCGGCACAGCCTTGCGGAACGCCGCGATTGCATGATCCATCATCACCTGACGGTTCATCATCGCGAAGCTCTGCGCCCACTCGACCGCCTCGACATAGTCGGCGAAGTGCTCCGTCCCTTCCGGGAAATACGAAAGGTCCTGGTCGGGCAGGTTGATGTACCAGCGGGCCATATCCTTCTTCGCTAGCTCGATGAAGTACTGGCCGATCTGATTGCCGACACCACGCGAGCCCGAATGCAGCATCAGCCACACACGGTTCTCCTGATCGAGGCAGACTTCCAGGAAGTGATTGCCGGTACCGAGCGTGCCGAGATGGTTGGCAGTGTTGGCCTTGGCGACGCGCGGATGCTTCTCCGCGATTGCCTTGAAGCCGCCCTCGAGCGCGCGCCACGCTTCAGCCGACGCAGGCGGCAACTCGCCCCACGCGCCCTTGTCGCGCGCATGACCGCGACCAACCGTGCGGCCGTGCGGCACCGCCTTCTCCAGCGCGCTGCGCACGCCGGAAAGGTTGTCAGGCAGATCGCGCGCGTTGAGCGACGTGCGCACCGCCATCATGCCGCAGCCGATGTCGACGCCGACAGCGGCCGGGATGATCGCGCCCTTGGTCGGGATCACCGAACCGATCGTCGAGCCGAGACCGTGGTGCACGTCGGGCATCACAGCCATCCATTTGAAGATGAATGGCAGGTGCGCGGTCTTGAGCAGCTGCTGCGCGGCCTTCTCGTCGACCGGTACGCCGCGCGTCCACATCTTCACGGGCACGGCGTTGCCGCCCGCCGCGTGCGCGGCGTCGAGGCGCTGCGCGAGGAACTCGTAGGAGCGGTCGTGGGAGTGCAATGTCATGATGGCGATTCCTTCTGGCAGGCCTGTTCGTACTTCAAATCGATGAGGTCGTGACGACGAGGGGTGATGAAACGTCCTGCTCTACCGCTGAGCTACGGGCCCATTCTCCATCCCTTGGGGAATGGTGGACCCGGCGGGATTCGAACCCGCGACCTGGTGGGTGAAAGCCATGTAGTTCCATCTGCATTCGTCACGCCGTTACATGTCCGCATTTCAGTCCTGGCGACGAGGTTCTGCGAAACATCTCTCTGAGCTACGCGGGTTGCCCCACGGGAGCGATCGAAGCTCCGCCTCCTGCCGCGCGACAATCAAGGTGAGACACGTCGTCAATCAGGGTGAGACTGCGCCGGGGTGGACGGCCGTCGGGAGGGCTTAAGCCCGACTGGAGGCCGTCCACCCCGGCGGCGCGTTT
>CANJPN010000548.1 GCA_947475855.1 Bradyrhizobiaceae bacterium | reverse complement strand
CGGACACGTGAGCGCGACGACGTCGGCCTGCGGCAACAAGCTCGCCAACTCCGATATGGTCCGCACCTCGTCCGCCGGACCGGACGCGCCGCTCGTGCTTCGACGCACCCCGATGACGCGCATGTCGAAGGCCTTGGCGAGCTTCGCCAGCCGCTGGCCGATCCGGCCGTAGCCGACGATCACCAGCGTCTTCCCCGCAACCTCGTCTTCGCGTGCTGGAATGTCGGCGATCATCGGCCGCCAGTGCTTCGCACACTAGTTGTCGCGCGCGATGTGAAGCTGCCGCCGAAGTCCCAGCATCAGAGCCATCGCATGCTCGGCGACCGCGACCTCGTTCACGCCCTGCGCGCTGGCGAGCCGCACACCCTTCGCCCGAAACATTGTCTGATCGTATTGGTTCACGCCCGCGCTGATCGACTGCACAAACCGCAGCCGCGGCGCCTTGGCCAGCAGCGCGTTCTGCCACATGCCCGAGACGACGAGCACGTCAGCCTCCCCGATCCGCTCTTCAAGCGCCACAAAGTTGCGCACTTCGAATGAATCCAACCCGGTATTGCGCAATGCGAACCGCGCCCCGAGCTGATAGGCAGCGTGCGCGAAGCCGATCGTCAGCTTGGCCTTCGGCGGAAGCGATCCCGTCGTCATTTCACAAACTCTCCATGCGAATTCGAACGGCGGTTACTGCGCCTTGATCTTCGCGGACTGGATCACCTTCCGCCACGTATCGAGCTCGGCCGCGATCTGCTTGGCAAACGCATCCGGCGTGCTGGCGACGGGATCGAATCCGACCTTGGCCAACCGCTCCTTCATGTCCGCTTGACCGATCACATCGGTAAACTCGCGATGCAGCTTGCCGACGATCTCCGCCGACGTCTTCGCCGGCACCATCACACCCACCCAGATGTCGCCGACGATCTCGGGGAAACCCGCCTCCGTCGTCGTCGGCACCTGCGGCAACTGAGCGGAACGCGCTTTCGACGTCACCGCCAACGCCCGCAACTGTCCGCCCTCGATCTGCGAGAACGCCGACGCGAGCGTGCTGAAACCCACTGGCGTATGCCCGCCGATAACCGATGCGATCGCCGGCCCCGCGCCGTTGAACGGCACCGCGACCATATCGGGCGCATACGCGAGCCGGAACTGCTCACCCAGCAGATGCCCGGGCGTACCGGCCCCGCCATGCGCGTAGTTGTATTTCCCCGGATTGGCTTTGATCTCGCCGACCAGCCCTTTCAAGCTCTTCGCAGGCACGGTCGGATTGACCGAGATAACATGCGTCCCCGATACCGCCAGTGTCACGGGCGCGAGATCTTTCAGCGGATCGTAAGGTACGGAAGCGAACAGCGAAGGATTGATCGTGTAGGTGCTGAACGCCATGAAAAGCGTGTGGCCGTCCGGCTCCGCCTTCGCTGCTTGCGCGGTCGCGATGTTGCCCGAAGCGCCCGCGACGTTCTAGACGTAGAAGTTCTGCCCCATCCGCTGCGACAGCTTCTCCGCCGCGATCCGCGCGAACACGTCGACCGTTCCACCCGGACCGAACGGCACGATCATCCGGACCGGTTTCGTCGGATACTGCTGGGCCGACGCCGACCCCGCGATGACACCAGCCGCGAGCACCGCAGCCAACACTCTCTTGAAAGCCTGGCTCACCATCGCCTCCATGTTTTCCAGTGTGAAGTGCCGCTCACCACTCATTTCATCCGGTCCTTGATCTTGGCGAGCGCAGCCCTCGCGCAGTCGTCATCGAAATTGCCGCCGGGCGCGCCACCGACGCCGATGCCGCCGATCGGTTCGGTGCCGGCCATGATCGTCACGCCGCCCGGCGTGAACGTGACGTTCGGCAAGCTCGCGAGACCCGCCGTGGTCATCCCCGGCGTCTTCGACAGCCGCTCGAATATCGCCTTGGTGGAATCCTCCTTGCGCACCGGTGCAAGCGATGCGGCGGTGTAGGCCTTTGCATACGCACTATCCAGGGTGTGCACGGCAGCGCCATCACCGCGCAGCACCGCCTGCCGGACGCCTTCGTTGTCGACGATGATCGCAGTCACCGCATACCCCGACTTCGCGCACTGCGCGACGGCTTCTCCCACCGCCTCCATCGCGAGCACCGCCGATAGCCGCTTCTTCGTCAGCAACCCCTGCGCATCGGCCGCGACGGCAGGGACGAAAACCAGCGCCGCGAACGACACCGAACGCAGCACCGATGCCATTTGGGGTCGAAGTCTCATCACGCGATACTCCTGTGAAATCCGATGCACGATCACGTCTTGTCGATCCCGAACACGCGCATGGCATTGCCGCCCAGGATCAGCGCCTTGTCCGCATCCGATATCGGCAACTGCGTGACGTGGCTCGGATCGCCGTGCCCGATGTAGGGATAATCCGTACCGAACATCATTCTCTCTGGCCCCACCATGCGATGCGCCAGCATTTGCGCTTCGATCGAATAAGAACAGCTGTCGTAGTAGAGCTGCTTCATGAACGTGCTCGGCAGCCGCGTGATGTCCTTGCGGCAGTCCGGGAAGATCCGGTAGCCGTTGTCGAGCCGCTCCATCAGCATCAGCAGTGCCGCGCCCGTGTGCGCGACGATGTAAGGAAAATTCGGATACCGCTCGAAGATGCCGGCATAGATCATCCGCGTCAGCGCCACCGTCGTCTCGAACATGAAACCGACGCGGATCGGCAGCTCGTATTCGTCGAGACCCTCCGTGTTCGCTGGATAGACCGGATGCTCGACCACGGGAATTCGCAACTCGTCCAGCCTCGCCCAAACCGGCTCGAGCGACTTGTGATTGAGCGGGATCTTATCGAGGCTCGATCCCATGGCGATGCCGCAGAAAAGCGGATGCGACCGCACCCGGTCGAGTTCCGCCATGGCAGCGGGAATATCGGCGAGCGGCAGAGACGCGAGCCCGCGATAGCGATCCGGCCTGCGCTCGCAGTAGGAGAACATGTCGTCGTTGAGCCGCCGCGCCAGATCGATCTGCATCGCCGGCGCGAACACATGCACGTTGGGCGACGTGAGCGACATCAGACGCATGTCGATGCCCTTCGCGTCCATGTCGCGCACGCAATGATCCGGATCGAACCAGATCTCACGCCGCCACGCGTAGCTCGTGGTGCCGAACCGCAGCTCGCTGGCGCCGGGCTCCGTCTGCCGCACCGTGATGCCGGGAATGGTCAGGATTGCGTCGTAGAACCGCTCGTTGACGAAATGGGCATGCACGTCGATCCGCACCCGAAACCTCCAATGGATAGCTAGCCCGCGCGAACGATGCGCGACGTGGGCGCGATGTTAGACAAGGCAAGCCCGACGCACCAGCTTTCCCCGAGCACACCCGACCTCCCGGCGCGCTCACACGGACTGGACAACCCCGCCCCCCTGCCCCAGGATCACCAAAAGAAAACGAGGAAACGAACCGCCCATGCGCTACGCCATCGACCGCCGACGCGCCCTTGTGGGCGTATCCGCCGCCCTGTTCGCGCCGTTTCCGCTTGCCGCTCAAACTCCGCAGCGCATGAAGCTCAACACCTTTCCGAACGCCACCAACCTCGCGCTCTATCTCGGCGAGGCGCGCGGGGTGTTTACCAGGCACGGAATTCAGCTCGACGTCGAGTTCACGCAGAACTCCGAGGATCAGCGGCGCAAGCTGGGCACGGGCGAGGTCGATCTCGCCTACTCCGCCATCGACAACGCCATCGCGATGGTGGAACTCGCCAAGCAGGATGTCGTCATTCTCTCCGGCGGCGACACCAGCATGATGGAGCTGATGGTCCGCCCCGAAATCTCGAAGCTCGAGGATATGCGAGGCAAGACGCTGGTCGTCGATCGCGCCAACACGGCCTATGGCTTCCTCGCCATGAAGATCCTGAAGGAACGGGGGCTGATCGCGCGGCGCGACTACGCCCTGAAGGAAGTCGGCGCGACGGTCGCTCGCGTCGATGCGATGCTGTCCGGAGCCGACAATGTCGCTGCCGGCATGCTCAATCCGCCGTTCTCGTTCGGAGCGAAAGACAAGGGCCTGAAGAGCTTCGGCCGCGCCGTCGATCTGATCGGCGCCTATCAAGGCGGCGGTTTCTTCGCGCTGCGAAGTTGGACCGCCAGGAATGGCCCGCTTCTGCGGAGTTTCCTCGCCGCATACATCGAAGCCACCCGCCTCGCCCTCGATCCTGCCAACCGCACGGAAGGTGTCGCCCTGCTCGCCACCAAATTGAAGCAGGCCCCTGCCCTCGCCGCCCGCACCTACGACGAAGCCCTGTTGCAACCCCGCTTCGGCATCGTTCCCGATGCCCGCCTCGACCTCGCCGGTTTGAAGACCGTGCTCGCCCTGCGCGCCGAACTCGAGGGCCAATGGGGCGGCGTCGCCCCGCCCGCCGAACGCTATATCGACACGAGCTTCTACGATGAAGCGTTGAAGAGCCTCCCGAGCCGCTGAAAGGTTGAGCCGATGACCAGAACCATCCGTTTCCACGCGACCGGCGG
>CANJPN010000547.1 GCA_947475855.1 Bradyrhizobiaceae bacterium | reverse complement strand
CTCGACTGGGTCGATCTCGGCGGCACGTTCAAGTTGGCGCTCGGCGACAAGCAGATCGAGGCCAAGGTGATCCAGGTTTCGCTCGATCACGCGATCCACAACGGCTGGAGCATGGACCACCACGTGCACCCGGCTGTCGACCTGTTCGTGCCGGCGGAGTGCGAGCCGGTCGTCGCCGACCTGCTGACACGGCTGCCCAAGACCAAGAACATCAAGAGCTGGGCCGCCGGACCATCGCCGGTGCCGGCGTTGAAGGCGCCTGGCAAGGGCGAGCCGCTGCGTCCCGATCACCTGGCGCTCGGTCTCAGGAAAGCGCTCGGCGGCCGCGAGGTTTCGCTGCTGCACGTATCGCTGTCCTGGAACGGCGCGACTTGGCCGCTCAAGCATCCGCTCGACTATCTCGGCTCCGATGGCGGTGGCGGCGTCGGCGGCGGTCCCGGCATTGCCGTCGGCTCGGCGCTCGCGCTGAAGCACATCGGCTCGAAGCGGATGCCGGTCGCCGTGTGCGGCGACGGTGACTACCTGATGGGCGTCACCGCGCTGTGGACCGCCGTCCACTACCGCATTCCCATGCTGTTCGTGATCGCGAACAACATCTCCTACAACAACGACGTCGAGCATCAGGAGCGCGTAGCGCTGATGCGCGACCGTCCAGTCGAGAACAAGTGGATCGGCCAGTTCATGAACGATCCGGAATGCGATCTCGTCAAGATGGCGGAAGGCCAGGGCGCGAAAGCGTTCGGGCAGGCGAAGACGCTGGAAGAGATGGAGAAGATGATCGCCGAGGCGGTTAAGGTCGTCGAGGCCGGCGGTGTCGCACTCGTCGACGTCCGCATCGAGCAGGTCTCCCGCGTCGACGCTGCCGCGATCAAGCAGCAGTCGGATCGCTGAAGCGGTTGCACTGGTACTGAAGGGGTCAGACCTGCCGGGTCTGACCCCCTTATCATTTGCAGCTATCCCAGACGGCCAGTCGACGTGGGGGCAGTCGCGGCATACAGTCGGCCAGAGAGCAGGACCCCGCCGAGAGAAATGAGTCCTCCACCGCATGGAAACGCCGCAGCAAGCCAAGCCGCTCCTGATCGTCGATGACGTGTCGATGCACTTTCCGACTTCGGAAGGGCCGCTGATCGCGGTCGACCACGTGTCGATGTCTGTGAAGCAAGGAGAATTCCTGGCGGTGATCGGCCCTTCGGGTTGCGGCAAGTCGACGCTTTTCAACATCATCGGCGGGCTACAAGGCAACTACCAGGGAACGGTTACGGTCGCGGGCGAGCAGATCCGTGGTCCGCATCCCGCCATCGGGATGGTGTTCCAGGAAGAGAGCACGTTCCCCTGGCGCACGGTGCTCGACAACGTCGCGTTTCCGCTCGAAATCCTGAAGATGGGCAAGGCCGAGCGTTACGAGAAGGCGCGCCACTTCATCGCCATGGTAGGCCTCGACGGGTTCGAGAAGCGATATCCGTCCGAATTGTCGGGCGGCATGAAGCAACGCGTTTCGCTCGCGCGGACCCTCGCGTTCGAGCCGAAGATCCTGCTGATGGACGAGCCGTTCGCCTCGCTCGACGAGCAGACGCGGCTGCTACTCGGCGACAAGATCCTGCAGATCCAGCAGGAGCTCAAGCAGACGACCCTGCTCATCACGCACAACATCACCGAAGCCGTGCAGTTGTCGGACCGGGTGCTTGTGATGACGTATAGGCCGGGCCGGCTGAAGCGGATGGTCGATATCTCGTTGCCGCGGCCGCGCACATCGGAGGTCGTCGGCAGCAAGGACTTCGGCGGCTACGTCGCGACCGTGTGGGCCGACCTGCGCGAGGAAGCGACGCGAGGGCTCGAGGAGTCCGAGGCGCGCTCGCGGAAGGCTGGGTAGTGGCGACACCCCTTGAGGCCGACTGCTGAATGCAAGGGCGACATTTCGGAGGCTGAGCAGCGCTGCGCTGCTAAGATTGACCGCCCTCCTACTTTTTCATCTTATCCGCGGCCCCTTCGCCCCCGGCCGCGTCGTGAAGACGAGCGGCGGCGATATTGCCGAGGTAGTCCACGTAGGCGATGCCCATCGCCGACAGGATGAATATGCAGTGGATGATCGTCTGCCACATCACGCCGGCTTCGGTGAACTTGGCGGCAGGCGTTCCCAGACTGCCCGCTTCGATGAACGTCTTGAGCAGATGGATCGACGAGATGCCGATGATCGCCATCGCGAGTTTGATCTTGAGCACGCTGGCGTTGACGTGGCTCAGCCACTCCGGCTGATCGGGATGTCCCTCCAGATCGAGCCGAGAAACGAACGTCTCATAGCCGCCGACGATCACCATGACGAGCAAGTTCGAGATCATCACCACATCGATCAGCGCCAGCACCACCAGCATGATCTGCTGCTCGGTAAACGTGGTGGCGTGCGAGAGCAGGTGCCACAGCTCCTTCAGGAACAGGAACACGTAGACGCACTGCGCCACGATCAGACCGAGGTACAGCGGCACTTGGAGCCAGCGCGAGCCGAAGATCAGTGATCCCAAGAGGCGGAGATGCCCGCGGTCGACAGATGGTTTCATGGTGGTTACGGGCCATTTTCGCGAATCCGGGCCGTAGGCCGCCCGGATGGTTCAAGCGTTGATCGTACACGATGAGGCCCGGCCGGATAGCATGTCACGCGCGAGCCGGGCAACATGCGACGCCGGGTTTATCACAAGAGCCAACAATCGGCTTTACCGATGACAGCGGGATGACGGATCACCCCGGCTGCATGCCGCAGGAGCGGATGACGGCGGCGGCGCCCGGGCCGGTGAGGTGCGCAATGAGGGCGCGGCCTGCTGCGGCATTCGTCGCGCCGGTCACCAGCGCTGCGTACGTGATCGATATGTTCTGGATGCTGTCGGGTAGTGCCCCACCAACGTCGGCGCCAGGGATCGGCACGATCTCACTGATGACGGTGATGCCGAAGTCCGCTTCGCCGGCCGCGACGCCTTGCGAGACGTGTCCGCCGTGGTGGTAGAGTTTCGTCTTTGCCTTCAGCTCCGCGCCGACGCCGAGGCGGTCTGCCACGCCCATGAAGTAACGGCCGGTGTTGCCGCCGCCGTTGGGATCGGTCAGCGCGATGGTATTGGCGGAAAGGATCAAGCGGCGGATCGCGTCCTCGCTCCCAAGATCGGGCTTGGCCGCACCACGCTTGATCGCCACTCCGAGGGGGGAGCGTGCGAGGACCGCTTTACTCGACACGACGATGCGGCCAGCCTTCTCGACGTCGGCTATGACGCTGCCCGTCACGAATGCGACGTCGGCGGGACCGCCTTCAAGCAGCTTGTCGCGAACCTTGCCGGCCGTCGCGTCCCAGCGCTCTACCGTATGGCCTGATTTCTTTTCGAACTCCGGCAGGAGTGCATCGAGCACGCCGGTGACGGTCGCCGTCACAAGGGCCTTGATGATCACGTCTATCTCCTGTGCTCGGGTATCATCTGAGCGTTGTAGCACGGCAGAGCGGATCAGTGGCGCCGCAAGACGGGAAGGGAGGGCCAGAAACGGTTCCGGCGGCCGAGACAGTGCTCGCCCGCCGTATCAAATGCACTGCAGAAGGATAGCACATCGGAGGGCGTCAAGCGGCCGGCTTGAAGACCATGCTCTTTACGAGGCCCGCCAGCGTGGTGAGGATAAGGCCACTGCCGCCTCCGGTCAGAACGCTCGACAGGATAGTCATCGGGTCCATGCTCGCAGCAGACGCGTTTGCGGCCACGCCGATCAGCGGACCTACGATCGGACCCAGCAATTGTCCGCCCGCGGCACCACCGGCGAGACCCAGTACCGTGTTCCAAATCCATCCGAGATTGACGTTCTTTCCAGCAAAGCCGGCCAGATTTCCGCCTAATGCACCACTAACAAGCTGAATGATGAGATCGATAGGCATCTTGATACTCCCCCAAGGACGCTCGAAATGGCCCGGATCGGCCGGCTGCTGTGTGCGCCCCCGGCATGACAGGGTCGTGAAGACCCGAACGCAGATCATGGGGAACCCGTGATCGGAGAGTGAAGCTGACGCAAAAGAGAAGGCCGCCGAAACGTGCCCGGCGGCCAAACGATTACATATCGATCCTGCCTTTGGCCTACTTATTGGCCATCATGCCCTTGATGACGCCGGCTACTGCCATCAGCGCGCCGCCGCCCACGCCGCCTTGCAGGACGCTGCTCAAGATCGCCATCGGGTCCATGCCGGACTTGGCCGCCGTTCCCGCCATACCGAGCATCGGGCCGAGAATCTGGCCCGTCAGACCGCCGCCGACAACTCCGAGAATTGAATTCCAGAGCCAACCCATATTGAGATTTTTCAGGACCGTGCCGGCTAAGTTGCCGCCTGCTGCGCCGCTCAGAAGCTGAATGATGAGGTCGATAGGCATGCGATTCTCCTCCCAGGAGTTATGACGCCGCTCACGACTCAGAACGTATGCTGATTGCTGGAATGCGCCAAACAGAATTTCCCGAATGGAATTATTCCGTATTGCGG
>CANJPN010000546.1 GCA_947475855.1 Bradyrhizobiaceae bacterium | reverse complement strand
GAGCCCTGCGAGGCCCAACTTCCATGACGTGCCGGGAAATGTTGGGCCTCGCAGGGCTCGACCCAACCTACAAGACGCCCGCTACCTACTCAGCCGCGATCGCCGCCGCCCCCCGCGGCATCGGTAATCCCAGGCTCTCGCGCAGCGTGCGCCCCGTGGGCTCCCGGCGGAACAGCCCCCGCTTCTGCAGGATCGGCACGACTTCAGAGACGAAGTCCTCCACGCCCGACGGCACCACGTCGATCATCAGGTTGAACCCGTCGCCCGCGCCGCTGCGCCAGAGATGCTCGATGGTGTCCGCCACCTGCTCGGGCGTGCCGACGACCTGCCGGTGCCCGCCGCCGTTCTGATAGAGCACTTCCCGCACGGTGAGGTTCTTCTCGCGCGCGAGCCGCACGGCCGCGTTGCGAAACCCTTCGGACGCCTTGAAGTTCGGGTTCGACATGATGAGATCGATCGGCAAGGGCTTGTCGAGCTCGAGGTCCGTCACCTTCACGCCGACGCGCAGCGCCAGCTTCTTGAGTTCGGCCTGGCCGGACAACTCGTCGAGCGTGTCTTTACGCGCGCGCGCCTCAGCAACGGTTCCGCCGAGGATCGGCATCAGCCCCGGCATCACCTTGATCGAGTTGGGATCGCGGCCTTTCTCCTGTGCACGCCGACGAACATCGGTTCGGAATTCCTGCGCGGCCTCGTCCGTGTTCTGCGCGGTGAACACCACGTCCGCCACCCGCGCAGCGAGATCGCGTCCCGGCCCCGATGAGCCCGCCTGGAACAGAAGCGGCCGCCCCTGTGGCGTGCGCGGCAGCGTCGAAGCGCCGTTGACCTTGTAGTGCGCACCGAGATGCTCGACCTTCGTCACCTTGCTGCCGTCCGCGAATACACCCTTGGCCTTGTCGCCGATCGTCGAACCTGCCCCCCAACTGTCCCACAGCTTGATCACGACATCGACGAACTCTTCGGCGCGGACGTAGCGGTCGTCGTGCGCGGGCAATGTGCCGCCGAAATTGTTGGCGACGTCGGGCACGAACGTCGTCACGACGTTCCATGCAGCCCGTCCGCCGGAAATGTGATCCAGCGACGAGATGCGCCGAGCGATGTTGTAAGGCTCGTTGAAGGTCGTCGACGCCGTCGCGATGAGACCGAGGTTGCTGGTGCATGAAGCCAGCGCCGACAGCACGATCGTCGGGTCCATCGCTCCCAGATTGGGCCGCTCGAAATTCTCTTCCGACACGGCGAGCGTATCGGCGAGGAACATCGCATGCAGGCAGCCTTTTTCGGCCACCTGCGCCGTCCGCTTGAAGTATTCGAGCGTCGTGTAGTCGAAGGGATCGCCGTCCCGGTACCGCCATGCGCCCGGATGCATGCCAAGGCCCATCACGACGACGTTGAGCAGGATCGATGGGGGTGTGCTGGCCATGGTCTGTGTCACTCTCTGTCCGAAGTCACAGGCTATCACGAACTCCGGAGGGGCGCAAAAATACGCCCGTGAAGTCACAGCGTTCTTTTGGATTTCGCTTGTGCGCCCGGACTAATATGATTGCGAACCTGGGATCGCACCTGAAAGATGTCTGGTCGAGCGCCCGCAAGATGGCGTAATCGACAGCCAAACAAGTTGGCCAATCGCTAGTGGAGACGAGTGAATGAGCGTGAAAGCATATATCGGCCGGACCTTGGCGGTCGGGGTATTGGCGCTGGCTCTTGCGGGCACGGCCGGACTGGCGCAACAGCCCTCCCAGAAGTTCGAGCCGTTCTCGGGCCAGCCGGGCAAGGACGTCGTGTGGGTCCCGACCCCGCAAGCGCTCGTCGACATGATGCTCGACATGGCCAAGCTGACCCCGTCCGACATCCACTACGATTTGGGATCTGGCGACGGCCGCACCGTCATCACGGCAGCCAAGCGGGGCGCGACAGCGATCGGCATCGAGTACAATCCCGAGATGGTCGAGCTGTCGAAGCGCAATGCCGAAAAGGAGGGCGTGTCGGCCAAGGCCACCTTCATGAAAGCCGACCTGTTCGAGACGGACTTCTCGAAAGCCACGGTGCTGACCCTGTTCTTGCTTCCGGACATCAACCGGCGTCTGCGGCCCAAGATCCTCGAGATGAAGCCCGGAACGCGCGTCGTCTCGAACTCGTTCGACATGGGAGAATGGGAGCCGGACGAGCGTTTCGACGTGACGAAGGACCCGGCCTGCACCTCCTGGTGCCGCGGTCTGTTCTGGATCGTCCCCGCGAAGGCTGAGGGCACCTGGAAAGCAGGCGCGAGCGAGATCACACTGAACCAGACGTTCCAGATGGTGTCAGGCACCGTGAAGACCGGAAACGTAATCGCGCCGATCTCGGCGGGGCGCATCACGGGCGACAGCATCACGTTTTCAGCCGGCGGCACAACCTACTCAGCCAAGATCGACGGCGCGAAAATGACCGGCACTGCCGGAACAGCGAAGTTCGAGGCTTCGAAGGGCTGACCCGATATTGTGGTGTCAGACCCTCCGGGTCTGACACCAGATCACTGCCAGCTACTTCATCGTCGGAATGGAGAACTCCGCGCCTTCCTTCGTGCCGCTCGGCCAACGCGAGGTCACCGTCTTCGTGCGCGTATAGAACCGCATCGCATCCGGCCCGTGCTGATTGAGATCGCCGAACATGCTCCGCTTCCAGCCGCCGAACGTGTAGTAGGCCAGCGGTACCGGGATCGGCACGTTGACGCCGACCATGCCGACGTTGACCTTCGCCGTGAAGTCGCGCGCAGCATCGCCGTCCCGCGTGAAGATCGCGACGCCGTTGCCGTACTCGTGCTCGTTGGGCAGCCGCAGCGCCTCCGCGTAGTCCTTCGCGCGAACGACCGACAGCACCGGCCCGAAGATCTCTTCCTTGTAGATCCGCATGTCCGACGTCACGTTGTCGAACAGACAGCCGCCCATGTAGAAGCCGTTCTCGTAGCCCTGCATCTTGAACGAGCGGCCGTCGACCTTCAGCTTCGCGCCTTCCTTGATGCCGAGATCCACGTAGTCGCGCACTTTCTGCAGATGCGCCTTGGTGACCAGCGGGCCAAAATCGGCATCGTTGGATGTGGAAGGTCCGATCTTCAGGCTCTCGACCTTCGGGATGAGCTTGGCGACGAGCGCATCCGCCGTCGCCTGCCCGACGGGCACCGCGACCGACACCGCCATGCAGCGCTCGCCGGCCGAGCCGTAGCCCGCGCCGATCAGCGCATCGACAGCCTGATCCATGTCGGCGTCCGGCATGATGATCATGTGGTTCTTGGCGCCGCCGAAAGCGTGCACACGTTTACCGTTCGCCGTGCCGCGCTTGTAGACGTACTCCGCGATCGGCGTGGACCCCACGAAGCCGATACCAGCGATTTCAGGATCATCCAGTAGCGCATCGACGGCGGTCTTGTCGCCGTTGATCACGTTGAGAATGCCCGGCGGCAGCCCCGCCTCCATCATCAATTCCGCCAGCATCAGCGGCACCGACGGATCGCGCTCCGACGGCTTCAGCACGAACGCGTTGCCGCACACGATCGCAGGTGCGAACTTCCACATCGGGATCATCGCCGGGAAGTTGAACGGCGTGATGCCCGCAACGACGCCTAGCGGCTGCCGCAGCGAATAGATGTCGATGCCGGGCCCAGCGCCCTCGGTGTACTCGCCCTTCATCAGGTGGGGCGCACCGATCGCGAACTCCGCGACCTCGAGCCCGCGCTGGATATCGCCCTTGGCGTCGGGGATCGTCTTGCCGTGCTCTTTCGCGAGCACCAGCGCCAGCGTCTCCATGTCCCGGTTGAGCAGATCGACGAACTTCATCATCACGCGCGCGCGCCGCTGTGGATTGGTCGCCGCCCAGCCGATCTGCGCCGCCTTCGCGTTCTGCACCGCGTCCCAGACTTCGGAAGCATCCGCCAACGGCACCTTCGCCGCGACCTCGCCTGTCATCGGCCAGAACACGTCCCCGAACTTACCCGAGCGGCCCTTGGTCCGCTTACCGCCGATGAAATGATAGAGTTCCTGGACCATTGGTTCCGCCTGCTCGTCCCTTGGGGTTTCCTTCGTGCCGACAGAATAAGCGGCCCCGCACCGCAAATCTACCCGGCGCGAACCATGAAGTGAGCCGCTCAGGACTTGAGGCACCGAGGATGAAAAAGCCGGAAGCAACTTAAAGCAGCGTCCATTGCCGCATCCCGATCGCCCAGGCGATGATCACGGCATTGGCGGCGACATGCGCGGCGATCGCGTCCGCGAGCCGGCCCCGACGCACCATCACCAGGCAGAACACGGCACCCGCGGCCGTTCCGGCCAGCGGCCGCGAATGCAGCAGCCCAAAAACCCCCGAAGACACCAACAGCGCCAGCCATGAGAACCGGTCGAACGCCACGGCCTCGAACCGCCGCGAAATGATCCAGCGATAGAACACGCCGCGAAACGCGAATTCCTCCACCACCGGCACGACCACGATACCGCCGAATGCCCGGATCGCGAGCCAGGCCGCGGCGAGCACCGGCGG
>CANJPN010000545.1 GCA_947475855.1 Bradyrhizobiaceae bacterium | reverse complement strand
CGCGAAGAATTGGGCGAGCGTATCCAGAACCAGGCCAGTTGCGCCCGCCTGCAACGAGCCGCGGCCTGATCCCGAAACGCCCAGGCGCCTTGGCTAGGGTGCCAGCGCTTGCCAAATCGCTGCCTGCGCGTTCTATGTCGGTGATGATTACTGACACACCAACACGCACGATAGATCTCGACGCGGTCATTGCTAGGGCCCGCGCAGGCCTCGAACAGATGCCGTCGGCGCGGATCTTCGATGCCGCGCTTGGCGCGGCGTTGACCGAGCTGGAAGCCGCGCAGCGACCCGAGCTGCACGACGATTTCATGGTCGGCAAGCCATTGCGTCGCGCAGCCGTTCTGGTCGCCATCGTCGCGCATGAGGTGCCAACCCTGCTCCTCACCCAGCGCACCGAGCATCTGCCGAGCCACGCCGGGCAGATCGCGTTTCCCGGCGGCAAGCTCGAGCCGGACGATCCTGATGCGGTGGCAGCGGCCCTCCGCGAGGCGCAGGAGGAAATCGGGCTCGATGCGGACTTCATCCGGCCGATCGGGTATCTAGATGCGTTGCGCACGCATACCGGATTTCACGTCGATCCTGTCGTCGCGATCGTGCAGCCTGGCTTCGAGCTCCGGCTCGACGCGAGCGAAGTGGCGGACGCGTTCGAGGTGCCGCTCGGCTTCCTCATGACGCCAACCAACCACAAGATGCAGTCGCGGGTGCGGGATGGTCGCGAGCGGCGATTCTATACGATGCCTTATGGAGACCGCTTCATCTGGGGCGCGACGGCTTCTATGATCAAGAACATGCAACTCAGGCTGTTTCCCGAATAGGCTAGTGTGGCGTCGCGCCTTGATTGACTGATGGGTGCGGCAAGGATGGTGTCAATTAAGGCGCGATGAACGCCACACTAAGTATATGATTTATCTAGTGGCCCTTGTGTCGCGCCAAAGTCGAACCCGGTCGCGGCCATGATACGATTTTGGCGCGACAGACCACTAGGTTTTCGACCCGCCGGAGCGCAGACCATGCCTGGGAGCGACAACCTGCCGAGCCTCGCTGGTCAAGCCTGGCTTTCGTCCGCAGCGACGCAGGGCGTGCTCGCGGTCATCGAAGCTGGTGGGCATCAAGCGCGCGCAGTCGGCGGCGTCGTGCGCAACGGGTTGTTGGGCCTGGCAATCACGGACATCGACATCGCGACGACTGCGCTACCGCAGGATGTGATGCGGCTCGCGCGTGCAGCGGACCTCGGCGTCGCGGAGACCGGCCTCCAGCATGGTACGGTGACCGTGATCGCGGACCATCGTCCGTTCGAGGTGACGACACTGCGCCGCGACGTGGAGAGCCACGGCCGCCATGCGACGGTGGCGTTCACTGACGACTGGACGGAGGACGCCCGCCGGCGCGATTTCACGATGAACGCGCTCTATTGCGACCGGTCTGGTCGCGTCCACGATCCTCTCGGTGGATACACGGATCTCATTGCGCGGCGCGTATGCTTCATTGGCGATGCAGCAGACCGCATCCGCGAAGACTACCTAAGGATATTGCGATTCTTCCGTTTCACTGCGCAATACGCCGAAGGCGGGCATGACGCCGTAGGTCTCCTCGCGTGCGCACGACTGCGCGGCGGGCTTGCGCAACTTTCCAGGGAGCGCATTCACCAGGAAATGACGCGACTGCTCACCGCGCGCCGTGCGGTCGAAGCCGTTATGGTGATGCAAGCGCATGGTATCCTCGCAGAGATTTTGCCGGCAGCGCCCAGGCCGACTGTCTTTCGCAGGCTGACGGAGATCGAGACGGCGTTGGCGTGGAAGCCCGATGCGATGCTTCGGCTGGCAGCGCTCGGCGTCGTGACGAGCGAGGATGCGAGCCGGATCGGCCGCGCATTCAAGGTATCCCGCGCAGAGCATGGCATCCTCGACCTCGGGGCAAGCGAGACTGCGCGGCTGACGACGCCGCCCAGCCAGGGCAGTGCTCGGAAGTTGGTCTACACCCAAGGACCCGATAACTACCGCCGGCTGATCGCGCTTTCGCTCGCGGGCGCGCTTGCGTATTCGACCACTGATCCGCTGTGGATCGCGGCGTTGACGCTTCCCGACCGATGGGCCGCTCCGAAGCTGCCCGTAACCGGTGCGGACGTGATGGCACGAGGCGTTGCCGCCGGTCCTGCAGTCGGGGATGCACTGCGCAGGATCGAGGCGTGGTGGATCGCGCGGGATTTCGCCCCGAGCCGGGACGAGCTGCTAGCGCAGCTCGATCTTTCCGCCTAGCTGACAAGCGGCTACGATGCGCCCCGAGGTCCCCAATAAGAAGCGGCGCACCATGACATTCACCGTCGAGCCGATGCATCCGCCTTATGCCGCCCGGATCACGGGCATCGATTTGCGGCAGCCGATCAGCGCATCGCAGCTCGTGGAATTGAAGGCCGTGCTGGCAAAGCATGTGGTTTGCGCGATCGGGCAAGACGAGCCGCCGACCAACGAGCAGCACATCGCGTTCAGCGGGCTGCTCGGGCCGCTCGAGCGTGGCAAATCACCGAAGATCGCTGGCACGGCGGAGCGCGTGCCACATCCGGAGATCATCGACCAGTCCAACATGGACGAGGCAGGCGAGATCTACGACGATCAAGACCGGCGGCTCGCCTACAAGCGAGCGAACCGGCTGTGGCACACCGACATGAGCTTCTACGACATTCGCGCGACCTACTCCGCCCTTGCTGGCCATATCGTGCCGCCGAGCGGAGCTGATACGGAATTCACGGACATGCGCGCGGTATGGGACGCGCTGCCGGCGTCAAGGAAGGCTGGCCTGGAAGATCTCGTAGTCGAGCACAGCTACTGGCACAGCCGTGTGCTCGGCGGCGGGCCGGAGCCCAACGCAGAAGAGCGCGCCACTCGCCCGCCGGCACACCACAAGCTTGTGCACATGCATGCCCCTTCCGGCCGCAAGGCGCTGTATCTTGCATCGCATGCGTGCGGGATTGTCGGCTGGGACAAATCGAAAGCGACGGCGCTGATCGAAGAGCTGATGGCGTTCGCGACGCAGCCTCAATTCATTTACGCGCACAAGTGGCGGCGCGGCGACGTCCTGATCTGGGACAACCTCGCGACCATGCACCGCGCAACGCCATTCGACGATCGCACCTTCAAGCGGGATATGCGCCGCACGACGTGCCGCGAGCGAGCGATCGCGCAGGGAGGCTCGAGCATCGCATAGATGCGCCGAACCGACTGTCGGGAATGGACGTTGATAAGAAGGTGACAAAGGGAGGAAGTGAATGAGGATCGTGGCTCGATTCGCCGTGATGGCTCTGTGCGGCGCGATCGCCGGGCCGGCCGCCGCGCAAGATCCGATTGCCGACTTCTACAGAGGTCGAACACTGACAATGCAGGTCGGCTACAGCGCGGGTGGCGGCTACGACATCACGACACGGCTGTTCGCGCGCCATTTCGGCAAGCATGTGCCGGGTAGCCCAACGGTTATCGTTCAGAACATGCCCGGCGGCGGCTCGATCGTGCTCGCGAACTATCTTTTCACCGCTGCGCCGAAGGACGGCTCCATGCTCGGCGTGTTCGGCGCGGCGGTTGCGGTCGAGCCGCTGTTCGGCAATCCGATCGTGAAGCTCTCGGCCGACAAGTTCGGCTGGGTCGGCAACATGCATGCCGACATCAATTCTTGCGGCATCTGGAAGGGCGGCGGCGCGGGGCTCAAGACCTACGACCAGATCATGAAAGCTGGCATGACTCTGGTGTTCGGATCGACATCGCCGGAAGCTGAAACCGCACGGTTCCCGGTGTTCCTGCGGCAGGCGTTCGGCGCGCCGTTCAAGGTGGTCAACGGCTACAAGGGAACGCGCGAGATCAACCACGCCATGCAGACCGGCGAGGCGCAGGCGACATGCGGCATGTACGAGTCTTCCGTTCGCGGCTCTTACATGGGCGATGTCGCATCGGGCGATCTCAAGATCTTTTTCCAGGCCGGCATCGACAGGAAGGTCGAGCTGTTCGGCGATGCGGTCTCGATCGGGGATCTCATCAAGGACAAGGGTGAGGAGATGCGACAGATCGTGGAGCTGATCTTCCGGCCTTCGGAGATCACGCGGCCGATCGCGGCGCCGCCTGGCACCCCCGCTGATCGCATCGCAGCCTTGCGCAAGGCATTCGAAGCGACGATGAAGGATCCCGAGCTGATCGCGGACGGCAAGAAGATCAATCTCGATTTCCTGCCGATGTCGGGTGCTCGCGTCGAGGCGCTGATGGCCGGCTTCTACAAAGCAACGCCCGAAATCGTAGCCAAGGCCGTCGCGCTCGGGAACGAAGCGCAGAAGTAGGCGGCAAATGGAGCGGTATCGGATTGCGGCGTTCGAATGGAAATTCAAGGCTCACAATTTCGTTGAGAAAAAGAGGGGTCCTCGACGGACTGAGTGGGTGCGTTCAGGGCTGCTGAGTGGTCGGAGGGCTGCTTGATCCTGATGGCAGAGCGATACGCCGACGGGGCGGGCGGCGGTCAAGGACGCGCACTTGCGCGCCCCTCGG
>CANJPN010000544.1 GCA_947475855.1 Bradyrhizobiaceae bacterium | reverse complement strand
TGCCAATCGGCATTTCCCGCGTCCGCCTTCGCCAGACGCTCTCTGATGGCTAGCGAGGCCCGGAAGCTCTCCATCGCCGCATGCAGGTTCCCCTGAGCAACAAGCACCTCGCCGATCTTGTTAAGCGACACGCTGAGGTCGCTCTGCCAACCGGTATTTCCCGCGTCCGCCTTCGTCAGACGCTCGAAGATGGCATGCGAGGCACGGAAGCTCTCCAACGCCGCAGGCAGGTTCCCCTGAGCAGTATAAGTATCGCCAAACTCATTCAGCATCACCGATCGGCTTCGCTGCAACTCCAGATTATTGGGAGCCGCATCGGCCAGCTTTTCGAAGGTGCCACGTGCCATTGCGAGGATCTTCTCTACAACGCTTGCGCGCATTCCTTCGACATCCCTTAGCCCTTGGGCAATGTCGAACACCAACCCGTCAGCCGCTGCCTTGGCCAAGGAGAAATTACGCACAGCCTCGCGTCGGTTGATTTCGGCCCATCCGGCGAGGCCAGCCAGCGATACGGCGATTGCCGACAATCCCGCCACCCAATTACGCATCCGGCGACGCGCGTCGCGCGCTGCGCGGCGCACGATCTCATCTGTGCCAACGCCCGTGAGGCCTGCCACAAGCTTGGCCATGCCCAGGCTTCGGCCATCGCCCGTTTCGCGCAGGTCGGGCCCGAGAAGGGTGATTGGTCGGTCGCCGATCACGCCATCGCTCGTTATGTCGAAGAGCAGGGCCTTCGGGAAGTTGTCGGGATAAATGCCGTCAATAACGACAGGGATCACTCGCCGCCCGGGATGACGCGACCGGAACAAGCGCACTTCCTCGTTCACGGCCGGGCGGGTCGCAGAAAATGCTGAGCAAAGCACGATGAGCGCCGCCGATTGGTCGAGGGCGTCGATCGTCGCATCGTTGAGGATATGCCCGCCCGCGAAGTCGTCGCGATCGCGAAAGATCGGCCGCAACGACTTCGGCACCGCCCCAGCAGCCGTCTCGCGACCGACGAGATCCGTGTCGATCCGGTATCCTTCCAATTGTCCGTGCAGCCATTTGCCCCAACTCGCATCAGCGTGGGCGTAGGACAGGAACGCTCGATACTTCAATTGGCCGGACACGGACATCGACTGCTCCCCAACGGCATCCGCTTTCAATTGATCAGATATACCATGCGTGAACCAATCTTTTCGACGCTGTCCTGGCCACCGTTGCAGCGACGGCGCTATCATCTATGGCGGTGCTTCGAATTTCTGCTTCCGCAAAGTGCTGAAATCGTCGGTAGGGTGTCTTGGTTCGGCAGAAAATGGCCCGAAGCCGAGACGTATTGCGCTGCACCATTGCCTACGTTCCCGGTGAATTGCTGCGACCCTTTCCCCGCGTCCCGAACGCTGTCCCTCTTTCCTTCACCACACCTTCACCACAACTCCCCGCTCGCCCTCTTCGCGCCCTCCACCAGCGCCTCCAGCTTCGCCCATGCCACCAGGGGATGTACTTCGTCGCCGGCGCCGGACGAGGCGAAGCCGCAATCGTTCGATGCGATGACGCGCTCGCGACCCACCACGCCTGCGAAACGTGCGATGCGTTGGGCGACGAGGTCGGGATGTTCGACCAGCGCGACGCAGTGCGAGGCGACGCCGGGTATCAGGAGTTTGTCGTCGGGGAGGCGCACCTCCTCCCACACGCGCCATTCGTGCTCGTGGCGTGGGTTGGCGGCCTCGAACGAATAGCCGCAGGCGTTGATCGTCAGCATTAGGTCGACGTAGTGGCGCAGTTCAAGATCGTGTAGGCGCGGCGCGACGTTGGTGCTGTAGCAGGTGTGGAAGCGCACGCGATCGGCAGGGATGCCGCGCAGCGCGTGGTTGATGATCTCGACCTGGGCGGCGATGAAGCGCCGGCAGTCCTCGACGCTGAGATCGGGGTGGCGGTCGTAGTGCGTGGCGATGCGCGGGTCGTCCACCTGCACGATGAAGCCGGCATCGACGATCGCCTTGTATTCCTCGTGCATCGCATCGGCGATCGCGACATAGTATTCCTCGTCGGTCGCATAGAACTTGTTCGGGTAGTAGAGCGCGACGTTGCTCGGCGACAGCGCGGTCATGAACACGTCGGTCGGCAGGCGCGTGCCTTTTATCGCTGATTGCTCCGGGGCAGGCCCCGACGCAATTGCGGCCTTCAGGTTCGCAATGTCGGTCGCGACCTCGGCATGGCCGCGGTATTTGACCGGCCCCGTGCAGGCGAACACCTTCCGCCGCCGCGGCATCGCGAGCTTCAACGGCCGCGCCGCGTACATCGCCTTGTTTTCCTCGTACACCGGGCCGAACTCGATGCTGTCGCGCGTCTTGCCGGTGTGGCCGAAGGGCAGATCCACGACCGAGTAGCCGTCGAGACGGCTGGCCGCGTAGTTGTTCCAGCTCGACTTCGAATGCTCCCCGTCGTCGATCACGTCGATGCCGGCATCGAGCTGACGTGCGACGACGGCCGCCACCGAAGCTGCGATGTCCGCAGCGAGCTTCTCGTCCGGCCCTTCGCCAGCTTCCTTCGCTTGCAGGCGCGCGTAGAGTTCCGGCGTCCGCGGCAGGCTGCCGACGTGGCTCGTCAGGATGCGATGGGTGCTGCGCTGCATACGTGTCTCCGGAAAGCCGTCGGGCAAAGCCCATTGTGAGGCGGTCTGTTGTAGGCGATCATGCGCCGCGCCTGGACTGGGTGTCGACCAAAAGCGGGAGGAACGGCATGCGCATAAACTCTGGGACAGAGCGCCCATGGGCTATGCCGCTCGCTCACGCCGTCGGCGTTGTAATTGTCACGATGTTAGCGAACACCCAGGCGCATGCCCAGGACGCCGCTGCTTTCTTCAAAGGCCGGACAATCACGATCGGCGTGGGCGCGGCGGCGGGAGGCGGGCTCGACACCTATGCGCGGCTGCTGGCGCGCCACCTCGGCAAACACGTTCCGGGCAACCCTTCCGTCGTCGTCTCCAACATGCCCGGCGCCGGCGGACAGGTCGTCGCGCGCCACCTCTACGCCACCGCCCCGCGCGACGGCACGCACATGGCGACGTTCTTTCCGAGTGTGCTGATCGACCCGCTGCTGGTCTCGGGCCCGCGCGTCATCGATCCCGGCAAGTTCAACTACGTCGGCAACGCGCGCGAGGAAGTGTCGGTGTGCGTGGTGCGCCGGGACGCAGCCGTCGCATCCATGGCCGACCTGCGCACGACAGAGGTCGTGATCGGCGCGACCTCGCCCGGCAGTCAGGTCGTCGACTATCCCGTGGTCGAGACGCGGCTGCTCGGCCTGAAGCTGAAGGTGACCTCCGGCTATGTCGGCACGCGCGAAATCGCAGCGGCGATCGAGAAGGGCGAGGTGCAAGGCATCTGCGGCATCGGCTGGACGTCGATCAAGGTGCAGTATCCCGATATCACGACGCCCACGTCGAAGTTCCGCGTGCTTCTGCAGGAAGACGGCAAGGGTGATCCCGAGCTGAACAAAGCCGGGGTTCCACTGCTGACGGACTTGGCACGCACGCCTGAGGAACGCGGCGTGCTCGATCTGCTGTACGCACAGAACCTGCTGGCGCGCCCCTATGTGCTGCCGCCGGAGGTGCCGGCCGATCGCGTCGAGGCGCTGCGGGCAGCGTTCATGAAGGCAACGGCCGACCCCGAGTTGCAGGCTGAGGCCGCAAAGATGCGCATCGAGGTCGCCGGCACCTCGGGCGAAGCGATGCAGAAGCTGGTCGCCGGCATGAGCGCCACGCCGAAAGCAACGACCGACCGTCTCGGTGAACTTCTCGGCCGGGCTCGGTGAGCGGCTCCCCGGTACGATTACGCCTGAGTTGTGCCAGCGCCTGGGCCGGCACCGTGTGACCCTTTGAAGCTGTAATCAGTCTCAGATGCGAGCGCTCACCGGGACGAGCTGACGTTGCCTTCGCTGCTTGGCGATCCCCCCCTCGGTCGCAATTCGCGTGGGCAGCGGCTGTAAATGCGGGCGTTCAACGCTGGGCTTGTTCGATATGGCGCGCTGCCGCGGTTGCTTCCAAAGTCGAAAAATGACGTGACACTTCTACAAAACTGGGCCCCGTTCGTGCAGCCGAAGAGTGTAACAGCCCGTTGTATCAAAAAGACATTCCCCGGCGTGCCACACCGAAAGCCGCGGGTTCAAGTCCCGTCGCTCGCGCCATTCACCTCTCTGACATCGTTGGATATTTGGTGGGTGGTGCGAACCGCTCGGGATGTGTAGCGACGGCGTGAGCTACTGGAGCCCGCTTCTCCAAATCATATCCACGCCGACACATCATGAAGTCACGCGGCCTTCATCAAGCCATGACTACTGTGGCAGAGCCTGGAGATTGGCGGCGCCAGCCGTCCTTTTCAGCACACCTGTTTGCATTGCGCTTGGTTCCTGCGCAAAAGAATGGCATGCGCAGATGGCCTCCCACGGGCGCTCCGGCCAATGCGGCACGGGCCTGGAGCAGTATCCGATCATACACGATCGCCTGGGGCGATCGAATGATCGGCTGAAACTGCTCTAATCTAGAGAATCGA
>CANJPN010000543.1 GCA_947475855.1 Bradyrhizobiaceae bacterium | reverse complement strand
GCTAGCTCCTGCTGGAGAGGCATGTCCCGTCCGATCCGCTGGTGCTTCCTGGCAGAACCACCACATCTGAATCGCGGCGAGACGCCTCGCCTTATCCCTCCTCAGGACGAGAAATCCGGCGCGCTGGGGCTATTTTGCAAGTGGCTCCTAAGTCTTTCAATCTTGAAATCCCACCCAAATTCATGGCTTTGTTGGACAAAGATATTTCCTGAGTAGAAGGCTATTTTGTTGTGTGGCTACCGAAACTTCAACAATCCACCACAGCGTATGGAACGCCTGCTCTCCATGCCAACTCGTGCACGATCAGTCCGCCTACTCCTAGCGTTCCTCGTAAGCGCCGCTACACCTGCGCGCGCACAGGACGCAGCAGAAGCCTGGTTCTTCAGGGATAAAACCGTACGAATGGTCGTCGGCTACGGTCCGGGCGGCGGCTACGACACCTACGCTAGAATGATCGCCCCTTATCTCTCCAAGACCCTCGGGGCCAACGTCATCGTCGAGAACTTGCCGGGCGCGGGCGGCATAACCGCTCTCAACCGCACTGCGATCGCGACACCCGATGGACTGACGCTGCAGATCGTCAACGGCACCGGCGCGGCTCTCTCCCAGCTCGTCGGAATCCCCGCGGTTCGCTACAATATTCTCGAACTCTCCCACCTCGGCACCGTGGCCGTCTCACCGTGGATTTGGATGGTCGGCCCCACCTCGTCGATCCAATGGCCTGCCGATGCGCAAAAGCCCGGCGTGAAGCTATCTTGGGCTGCAAGCGGCCCTATCGATGGGCTCGCGGATGGCGCCGCATTTACCTGCGAAGCGCTCGCACTGAACTGCCGCGTGGTCATGGGCTACCAAGGCACCAACGATGCTACCACCGCAGTCATCCGCGCTGAGATGGACGCGATCTACGTGTCGGACACCACCGCCATCACCATTGCAAATTCCGGCAATGCCCGCGCTGTGGCGACCATCGCCCGCAGGCGATCCCGCTTCTTCCCCTCGGCTCCGCTGATCTTCGATAGGGTCAAGCTCGACGAGGACGCGACGTGGCTCCTCGACTTCCGCAGCACCGCCGATGACCTTGGCCGCATCGTCGTGGCACCACCACGAATGCAGCCTGAACGCCTCCGGTTCCTCCAGAACGCATTTAAAGCAGCGCTATCCGACAAAGCCCTCATCGCTCAAGGAGAACGCAATCAGCGCAACATCGGGTATCTCGATGCGAACATGACGGCAGCGAACGTTCGCAAGGTCCTCGCCGAGCCGACGCCCGCACAGAAGGCGCGCGTAAAGGCCATCATCGCCAAGCATCAATGACCCCACGTGCTTACGCCGCAACAGCCCGATGATGACCCAACTCGGCACGGGCCTGCTCGCGGCCAGGCCGTCCGAGACGCCAGATAAGCCACCCGACGATCGCGACGTTGACGAAATTCCAGGCAATCCCGTGCGCGAACGCCGCCTGATATGAACCTGTCCAATCGAAGATCTTGCCGGACGACCAGCCGCCGGCCGCCATTCCAACAAGCGTGGCGAACAGAACAAAGCCAATGCGATAGCCTGCTTCACGAGCCGGAAAGTATTCGCGCACGATGATCGTATAGCTCGGCACGATCCCGCCTTGAAACAGACCGAACATGGCGGAAATCACATACAGCGAAGCGAGCCCATCGAACGGCAGATAGAGAAAAAGGGCGAGCAACTGCAGGACGGACCCTCCGAGAAGCGTGGCAAGCCCTCCGATCCGGTCGCAGATCCAGCCAGACAGCAGCCGGCTCACCACGCCCATCGCCATCATCAGCGACAGCATCTGCGCACCGCGCGCCGGTCCGTATCCCAGGTCGCCACAATAGGCCACCAGATGCACCTGCGGCATGGCCATCGCCATGCAACAAGCGAAGCCCGCAACCGAAAGCAACGCCATCATCAGCGACGGCGAAATGATCTTCACCCCGATCTCAGGCACGGCACTGCCGTCGGCAGCCAATAACGGAGCCGGCGGCGGCGGCGCAGCTCGGCGCATCACGAGCGACAGGGGCAACATTGCCACGACACAGAACAGACCGATCCCTATATGTGTCGCCCGCCAGCCCGACGTTTCGATGAAATGCTGAACAACCGGTGACCAGATCGTGCCGGCCAGATAGTTGCCGCTGGCGCAAATCCCGATGGCCAATCCCCGCCGCTTCACGAACCAGCGCGAGATATCGGCCATCAGCGGCCCAAACACGGTCGCGCTGCCGAGGAGACCGATCAGCAGCCCTTGTGCCAGCGTGAACTGAAGAAGGCTCTGCGACAGCCCCGCAAGACTGTAACCGATGCCGAGCATGACGGCACCGACCACCACAGGTGGAAAAATCCCGATGCGATCGGACAGGCGTCCCATCACGATGCCACCGATGCCGAAACCCAGCATGATCGCCGCATAGGGCACCGACGCCGATCCGCGCGACACCCCGAACTCCGCCTGGACGGCAGGCAGCGCGACTGAAAACGACCACATTCCCACGCCGCCGATGGTACCCAGCGCGAGACCCGCCGCGAGCCGCACCCACGCGAAGCCACCATCGATGTCTTTTTGGGCTGTATCAGCCCGCTCGCTGTCCGCTTGTCCGCTGGTCATGATCTCGTCGCGCTGGAGGGCGATGTGCCGAAGAATTAGGCGTCGACCTAATCAGAGTTGCGGCCACCAGCCAACTCCGACGAAACTCAAGCAGCGCTTTTGGGTGATGGCAAACGCGCCATCCGTCTTGCGTCGTCGGCGGCTTCCCCGATCAGCCAGTCACGGAAAGTGCCGATCTTCGGCAATCTTGCTGCAGCCTTGGTGCAGACGATCCAATAAGCGTATGTCACGGGCAAAGCGGTTGCAAACGGGCACATCAGGCGACCATTGATGAGGTCCCAGGCGGCGAGAGCGGTACGCGCCAGAGCCACTCCCTGCCCGTCGACAGCCGCATCGATGGCCATACTGGCTTGATTGAGAACGGGCCCTCGAGACACGTCCACATTCGCGCCCCCAATCGCTTCCAGCCACCGTGACCAGTCGTTGCGGTCATTAACGTGCAAAAGCGTGTGCTTAGCGAGGTCCCCAGGCCTACGTATCGCAGCCTTCCCGGACAACAGCCTCGGGCTGCAGACCACGACGAGTTCCTCCGTGCAAAGCCTTGTTTGGTGGAGACCATTTGAACTGCCGTCCCCATGCCGAATTGCAAGATCGATATCCTCTCTGGCGAAGTCGACGTGTTGCAAAGAAGCGCTGATCCGCAAATCGATACCAGGATGCGCTTCTACGAAACGGGACAGCCGCGGCACCAGCCACTTCGCCGCGAAGTTGGGTGACGTCGTCACTGTCAGGACTCCCCCACGCTGGCGCTGCAGCAACGCCTCGGTACCTGCTGCGATACGGTCGAAAGCATCACGGACGACATCGAGATAGCGACGCCCAGCGTCGGTGATGACTAGTCGCTGCCGCTCACGATTGAACAGTTTCAAACCCAGTTCAGCCTCCAATGCCTTTACCTGATGGCTGACCGCGCCCTGCGTCACGCAAAGCTCCTCCGCTGCGCGGGTAAAGCTCTCATACCGAGCTGCGGCCTCGAAAGCTTTCAACGCATTGAGGGACGGCAAGCGACGGGACATCGGTCAATACTTCATGAGTTTTTCTAAGCCAAGCGAGAGAACTGGTGCTTTGATACCAAACCGCTCCCCGCACTATTCAGCAGCTCCTGCCGCACCCAAGTGGAACGAAGGAGCTTCTTATGGACTACAAAGTGCCAGATGCGGAGCCGAGGTCAATCCATGAAGAAAACAGGCAATCCATCGCGATAGCACGCAGCCGTAGAAACGCAGTCCTGGCCGATCTGATCGGCGCCCCTTTCAGACTGTTGATGAGTTATTTCCGCTGCCGCCGAACCGATGATCGGCAGAGCTCAACGCACAATTCAAGTCATGAACTAAGCTCAGCCCAATTGCCGCGGCGGCCAATCGATCCTGCCTCAGCGGCGCTCGCTGCCAACGGCGGCAATCCTCTCTGGAAACAGCAACCTGCTGCAACGCCGCGCCCCACTTCCGCGTCGAAACTCTTCTTGCTCGAAGGAGAGCAATCACTATCGCCGAACACACGCGCTGACTGGTGTCAGCCGTCGCGGACATCGCCAATCCGCCAAAGAATCGAATTCCTGCTGTACCGCCAGGCTAAAAGCAGCAACGACGAAACCATGCACCAGGATACAGAACCGGGCGCGTCCCAGGACGTGGTGTACGAGGCGGGGGAGGCAAGGGGCCCCGCGGCGTTGCGCGTAGGGAGGCCGTAGGCCGACCGGATAGCAACGCCGCGGGGCGCCAAAAAAATTTCTTCCCCGCTGTCCACAGCCCCTGAGGGGGCGGTCATGGTCCGAATCACAGATGAGCCACTTGCAAAATAGCCCCAGCGCGCCGGATTTCTCGTCCTGAGGAGGGATAAGGCGAGGCGTCTCGCCGCGATTCAGATGTGGTGGTTCTGCCAGGAAGCACCAGCGGATCGGACGGGACATG
>CANJPN010000542.1 GCA_947475855.1 Bradyrhizobiaceae bacterium | reverse complement strand
GTCGCGCCGCTACATGAGCCTGGAAACGATGGCCGGCTTCTGCGATGATGCCACCGTCAGGCCGCCGGCAATCCCGGCCGCCTGACAATCCGAGCCGCGGCGCTCCGGATCATGCCTGTGGGCTTACACCACGTGTTGGGGCACTACCCGAGGCGGGTGCGCGCTCGAGCAGACGCGTCACATTCGAGGACGACATGAACAGTCGATTTTCGTAGTTTCTAAAGCCCCAGCGCGGTCCGCGTCCATTGCATTGTCGGCTGGCGTTCAAGGAATGTCGCGATTGCGCGCTCCCTGGCCGCGGTATCCGCCTCCTCGGGGCTATGTTGGACACCCGTCGCAACCACGGCATCGCACCCGCTGTTGAGGCCGATGACGATCGCCGCTACGCTCCGCCCGGACGTGCCGAGCACTTGCATCCGATATGCCCGAACGCGTCCCTTGAGGCCGGCAAGCACGATTGGCTTGCCATCGGCCAGCGGTTCGTGCCGGCGGCTCAGATCCGCGAAGTCGGCGATCCGCTCCAGTTCCCCGTCGTCCGCGATGCCTTCGGCGCAATTGCAGAAGCCGACCTTGACCCGCACATAGAGCGTCATATCGCCGCCGCAGGTCGCCGAGGTGCATACGAACGCCTTGCTCGGCCACCACGGCGTTGGCGACAGCGGCCAGGAGATTTCTTCCCATCCCGTCGTGGGATCGAGCGCGAGCGGCTGCTGCAGGGGATCGTGCTTGATGATCAGCGCTACGCCGACCACCAGCAGCCCCGCCGCGCTCGCCGCCATCGTGATGAGAGCGTGCCGCTGCCAGCGAGAGGCCAGACCACTGGGCGCTCCTCGGCTCACCCGCGCAACGCCTTGCGGTCGATTTTCATCAAGGTCGTGCGCGGCAACTCCGCCAGAACCTCGATTGCGTGAGGCACCTTGTACCCGCCGAGCGGACGAACCTGTCCTTTCAGCGCTTCGATTATCTCTGGTCCCGCCCGATGTCCGGGCCGGAGCACGACGAAGGCTTTCGGTTTGGTGAGACCGTCGGTGTCGGTATAGCCGATCACGGCCGACTCCAGCACCGCCGGGTGATCGTTGAGTGCGCTCTCGATGTCGGTCGGCGAGACCCACAGGCCGCTCACCTTGAACACGTCGTTGTTGCGGCTCGAGAACCAGAAGTATCCGTCCTCGTCGAAGGTGAGGCTGTCGCCGGTGCGCGCCCAGTCGCCCACGAATGTCTCCCGCGTTTTCGCGTATTTTCGCCAGTAGTAGAAGCATGTCGTCGGCGACTTGATGCAGCATTCCCCCGCCACGTTCGGCTCGAGGATCTGCCGACCCTCGTCGTCGATGAGCTTGACCTCGCAGCCGAACACCGGCCGCCCGAGACTTCCGCGCCGGAAGTCGGACGGGCTGTTGACGATCCACTCGTAGGCGATCTCCGAGGAACCTATCGAATCGTGCATCTCGATGCCGAACCGGTCGAAGAATTCCTGAAACACCTGCGGCGGGATTTTCTCCGACGCCGACACCGCGAACGAAAGCGCTGGAAACTTAGGCGGCTGCTTCATCCCACGCATCTGCTCGAGCACGTTCTTGATGACCGTTGGGACGGTGACCCACTTCGTCACCCCGTTCCGGCCGAGCGCGTCGAGCACGACGTCGGGCCGCGGCGGATCGCGGGTGATCACCGCGGTCGCGCCATGCGAGAGCGGAATGAACAGCCCCGGCCACACCCCGTGCGTGAAATATTTCTTCGATGTCGCGTAGACCACGTCGTCGGCGGTGTACTCCCACATCGCGCCGTGGCGTGCGGGCACGATCAGAAAATCATAGGCCAGATGCGTGATGCCTTTGGCGGTGCCGGTCGTGCCGCCCGAATAAAACATGTACGTGATGTCGTTCGAATGCCGCAGGTGTGACGGCTGGCTGCTCGGCGGTGTCGCACGGATGGCGGCGAACGGCACCACGTTGCGCTGTGTCGCATCCGCCAGCGCGCCGACATCGATATCGCCGCGCACGATGATCGTTCTCAGCGAGTCCGGCAGCTTCGCGCCGATCTCCTTCAGCTTCGGCACCTGCTCGGCGTCGATATAGAGGAACCGGCAAGCGGTGTCGGTGATGAAGTACAGAAGGTCCGAGGTCTTGTAGAGATCGGAAACGACCGCCGGTATCGCGCCCGTTCGCAGGCCGCCCAGCCACATAGCCACGTAGTCGAGGCTATCGGTCGCGAAGAACAGGATGCGATGCTCTGGCTCCACGCCGATGCCGGCCAGACCCGCCTGCACCTGTCGCGCCAAGGCCGAGAGTTGGCCATAGCTGACGCGCTCGCCGTCTGCGACAATCGCGATTTTCGCCTCGACCGGCGTACCCAGATGCTTGTCGAGGATTGCACCCACTGGATCGATCCACTCGGGGATCTCCGGGTCACGCCAATTCTGCCACGCCTTGGTGTAGACGAGCTTGCGATACGCCTGGACCGTCAGCTCGGCCATCACGTTCCTCCTGCCGACGTCATAAAACCGTTGGCCGAATCTAACCGATTTGACGCGACCGCGTCATGAGGGTATCGCCCGCCATGAGCCTCGCGGCAATCATGGCACTCGGTAGAATGGCCGAATACGAGGGGAGGGTTGCGCGATGAGCGCCGAGATCGTCAATCTACGTAAAGCGCGCAAGGTGAAGGAGCGGGCCGACAAGGAACGCCGCGCCGCCGAAAACCGCGTTCTTCATGGCCGTACCAAAGCGGAGCGCGAACGCGAGGCCGACACAAAGGCGCGCGTCCGCCGCGAGCTCGATGGTGCCAGGCGCGAGTCCGGGGACATCGGCAGCGACAATGGAAGCGGTGGCGGAAATGGCAGCACATAGCCCGTCGTCGCCATCGCCGCCGCGCTCAGTCGTCGCGACACGCCCCGTAAAGCGCTCATTCACGCTGTCAGGCCATCGCACGTCGATCTCGCTTGAATCAGCGTTCTGGGACGCGCTGCGCGATGCAGCGGCAATCGAGGGCGTCTCCCTTGCCGTGCTCGTCGGACGCATTGATCGCCAGCGCGGCGACGCGGGCCTTTCCGGCGCCGTGCGCGTGTGGGTGCTCGATTATTACAGGACAAAAGTCATAACACCCGCAGCGTGACGTGCCCTGCCCTGCCCCCAGTTCAAGGCTGCTGGCCCATCAGAAGTTCCTGCAGCGACTTCTGCTCGCGCGGTCGCGCGCTGGCTGCCGGGGGACGGATGACACGTGGCGGCGGTGCCTCCGCTTCGCCGTTGCGCTGGGGAGCCAGTGTCGGCTGCGGCGCAGCGTTCTGCGGAATCGGGAACGGCGCCTGGATGACGGGCGCGCTGCCCGTTCCAGGAGAAGCAGCAGCCGGCGACGTGCCGGCCTCGCCGGGACTATCCAGCCGCCGCTGACGCTCCTGGTCGAGCCGTGCGCGTTCCTCGTCCAGCCGCCGCAGCTCTTCCAGCCGTTCCGCGTCGCGCTCCATCTTGCGGATCGAAAGCTCGCGCTCGAGCCGGTCGACGGACAACCGGGGCTCTGTCGTCGATATGCTTCCCAACGGGCCTGTCCACACAAGGACCAGCGCCGGCAGAGGCTCACGCTTGGCGCCGGGGCTTCGTCCCCCTCCCGGCAACTGTCGGCGCGACACGATCTGCCACTCGCTGTCAGCCCGAAGCTGCGCGAGATCGAGTGTGGTTGAATTCCGCAACGTCGCTTCCGCTTGGGTGATCTCCAGGTTTCCGATCTTTACCGCGCCGTCCGTGATCTCGACCGGCAACCTCACATTGCCGATTTGCGATTGGCTGCGTGGTCGCTCGGATAAGATCAATTTCTCGAGTTGCGCGCGCTCGATAGCTTCGCTGCCTTCGATGGCCGCCAAGGCGGCCTTGTCGACGATCTCAGCGGCAATTCCAGGAATGCGGCCATTCCGAATCTCGATGTCACCTTTGCCCATCGCCGCCGCCATGATCGCGCGCGGCGTTAGACCGCGCGATGTGAAAGAAAGCATGGCGTTGGCATCACCGCTGGCCGCTCGTGCGGCCACCCCCCCAGGGGCAAGCTGAGCCAGTTGTGCACCCGTCATCCGCGCTTCGAGCGAGACCGCCGCGCCCGATTGCCCGCCCTCGATGGTACCTCGTGCCGTAAACCGCCCACCCAATGCCGCTCCCGTCAGTCCCTGCAACTCGATGTGGCTCGGCCCGAATGCGACCCGGGCCTCGGCCTGGGCGAGCCCCAGCTCCGGTGAGAGCACCGCCGAAGCTGCGCCGATGGTGATCTGCCCTTCGATATTACCGACCAGCCCCTGCGCGAATGAGGTGTCTGGCCAGGGCGAGGCTGCGTCGGCAGCAGTCGCCTCCACTGCAGGCTTCGCATTTCCGTCGAGCATCATCCCAATCAGGGCGGGGATCGATAGGCGATCGGTCGTGATCTGGCCGTCGAGCCGCGTACGCTCTCCGCGCCGCGTCATCGCGATCCTGCCGCCGACGCGGCTCCCTCCGATGTCGAGGCCGCGCGCCGAGAACGTCGTCGCGTCCGCCTTTCGCTCGATGTCGACGAT
>CANJPN010000541.1 GCA_947475855.1 Bradyrhizobiaceae bacterium | reverse complement strand
TGGATACTGGTATCTGAACCAGTACAAGGACTGGTTGGTCGACGCCAAACTGGATAGCCTCACCGCGCAGGGCGAGATCATCGCGCAGGCAGTGGCGGCCAATGCCACAATGGACGGCCAGCGGCTCGTCGTCGACCCCGAGGCGCAACCCGACACGGCCCCGCCGCTCGACGATTATCGCGATGACGGCTTCGCGTCGCTGTCGTTCTCACTGGGACCCGAGAAGGTCGCGCCGATCCTTCGCCGGCTGATCCAGCCGGATATCCGCGCGCGCGTGTACGATCGCGAGGGCCGCCTGATCGTCGACACCGACGATTTCCTGTCCAAACCCAAGCTCACAGATGCCCGCCGCAGCGACGGGACGGCCGACAAGCCGCGCACCAAGAATCTATGGACGCGGATGACGGAGGTTTTCTTCGCGTCCGAGCTGCCGGTGTTGCGTGAGCTGGACCGGGCCAATGGCAACTATTATCCGCCCGTTCGCAGCGCCATGTCCGGCACCGGCACACCGATGCTCCTTCTCAACGAGGAAGGACAGCAGATCGTTTCCTACGCCGCGCCCATCGTTCGCGCCCGCAAGATCCACGGCGTCCTCCTGCTGTCGACCGATCCCGGCGAGATCGAGAAGGTGCTGAACAAGGAGCGCAACGCGATCCTCAAGTTGGCCGGCCTCGCCTTGACCGCGAGCTTCCTCGTTTCGATGCTGCTGGCCTATTCCGTCGCGGGGCCAATTCACAAGCTCTCCCAGGCGGCAGAGGCGGTGAGCGTCGACATCAACGCGCGCCACCGGCTGCCGGATTTCGCCGACCGCAACGACGAGGTCGCTCACTTGGCCAAGAGCTTCAAGGCGATGACGGCCTCGCTCTACCGGCGCATCGAGGCAAGCGAGAAGTTCGCCGCCGACGTTGCCCACGAACTCAAGAACCCGCTGACCGCAGCCAACGCAACGGCCCAGTCCCTCTCGTATGCTCGCACGGATGAAGAAAGAGATCAGCTTGTCGTGCAGATCCGCAGTGAACTAAAGCGTCTCAATCGGCTCATCAGCGACGTTTCGAACGCCTCGCGTCTCGATGCCGAGCTGGCACTTCAGCAACGTGAGCCCGTCGATTTGGCCGAGATTCTTCGCAACGTCGCCGACACTTTCCGCGATCTCACGAGTGGTTCCGGTCGGACGATCGTGCTCGACGTCGTGCAGCGCAATTCGGATGATCTCGTGGTGCTCGGCCAGGATGGCCGCCTCGGCCAGATCGCGACAAACCTGATCGACAATGCGATTTCGTTTTCCCCGTCCGAGGGTACCATTCGGATTTCGTTGCGCCGTGAGGGCGAAATGGTCCGGATGGCCGTTGAGGACGAAGGTCCAGGCATCGATACCGACAAGCTCGAAAAGGTGTTCGAGCGGTTCTACACCTACCGCCCGACCGCCACGACGAGCCGGGGCAACAACTCGGGTCTTGGCCTCTCGATCACGCGCGAGATCGTGATGGCGCACGAAGGCAGGATCTGGGCCGAGAATTGCCAGCCGGGTCTTGCCGATAACGGCGTTGTCGACGGCCAGCGCCGGGGCGCCCGTTTTGTCGTCTTGGTTCCGTCCGCGCAGCGCATGGGCCAGCAGTTCAGATCGCAGCAGGCCCGGGGCTGGCGCGTCTAAGCCAGGGTGATGTCATGCAGGAAGACGGCGACATCCAAGCGAACCTGCACGGCACGGCACTGGCGCTTGGTGATCGCGGCGTCCTCATCCGCGGTCCTTCCGGTTCTGGAAAATCGGACCTCGCCTTGCGTGTATTGGCGCTGCGGCCGGGGCCGCTGGTGCCGCAGCAGCCGATGCTGATTGCCGACGACCGTGTTCTCGTCGTCCGCCGGACGGGCGTCCTCTTCCTGGATTGTCCCAATACTATCATAGGGTTGATTGAGGTACGAGGCGTCGGAATCATGCGCGTGCCGAGCATCGCTGCCGCAAGGCTTGTGCTCGTGATTGATCTTATGGGGCAGGACGACGTGCCGCGCATGCCCGAAGCGGGCGCCGAGGTTGAGATCTGTGGCGTCCCCGTCCACCATGTCCGGCTCGCACCGTTCGAGCAGTCCGCCCCCTTGAAACTTGTTCTTGCAATCGAAAATGTCCCCGTTAGCCTATAGCCAGCCACCCAAAAGGGTGGAGTCGCACCGTTGCGCCCTTCCCACCTCGTGTTCTCCTAAATCAGCTGTGTTCAGTTTATCTCTTTCGACCATCTTGCGATTGCGGCAAACAGTTGCCACACCTACGGCACACGGGGGAGCAAGGTCGGTTTCATGATTGGCATCGTCATCGTGACGCACGGCGGTCTGGCCGGTGAATTTCGCGCGGCTCTCGAGCACGTGGTTGGCCCTCAGACGCAGCTCGAGACCATATCGATCGGTCCCGAGGACGACATGGAATTACGCCGCAGCGATATTCTGGCGGCCGTGCACAAAGCCGAATGCGGTGGCGGCGTCGTCATCCTGACCGATATGTTCGGCGGCACCCCGTCAAATCTGGCGATATCCGTGATGGACGAGGCCAAAATCGAGGTGATCGCGGGCGTCAATTTGCCGATGCTGATCAAGCTCGCAAGCGTCCGGTCTGACGTGCCCCTTGCGAAGGCAGTTGATTTGGCTAAGGAGTCGGGGCGAAAGTATATCAGCGTCGCAAGCCAGGTTCTGACAGGCGAGAGCTGACGGTCGCATGCACGAATGTGCGCGAACGTTCGAAGAGACCGTCTTGGGCTCCATCTGGGCTCGAATTGGGCTCTCGACAATCGGATACGGGAGGCGCCGCCGATGCAACGCGATGCACGTCCGGATGCCCCGGAAGCCAAGGTCATCATCCGCAATCGGAAAGGGCTTCACGCGAGAGCGTCGGCGAAGTTCGTCAAATGCGCCGAGAATTTCGACGCAGAGATCACTGTCACCCGCGACGGCCAGTCCGTTGGCGGCACGTCGATCATGGGTCTGATGATGTTGGCCGCTGGTCCTGGCACAGAGATCCTTTTGTCCGCGACGGGCGTGGAAGCGCCCGAGGCTATCGAAGCTCTGGTTGCCCTGGTCGTCGCCGGCTTCGGCGAAGATCTGGTCGACGACATCTAGCTAGAGCATCATCCGATCAGACAGAATCGCTTGCGCGGTTCGCTGGCCGGATAAAGGTGCTCTAGGTTCTGCTGATCAGAGCCGTTTCATTCGATCATTCGATCGCCCCAGGCGATCGCGTATAATCGGTTACTGCTCCAGTAATCGGCAAAAAATAAGGGCGCGGGTGAGCCGCGCCCTTTCTCTGTAGAAACTCGACAGCGATCAATTGCGGATGCGCAGGGTCGAAAGCGCCAGGGCGATCTGCCGGAACGAGGCGCGGAGTTCATCACCCGAAGATGCATTGAAGAAGTAGCTGGTGTTCGCAACCGTTTCTGCTTCACCACGCGAGGCGCACGCCCTCAAGGTATCGATTGCCATCTGGTTGTCTTCGAGCTGAAAGCCGACGGTGTAGACCGTGATGCCGGCCGCCTTCATGTTGTTGCACAACGTGACTGCCTTTTCCGACACCGAGGCTTCGTCAGCGCTGCCCCCGCCGAAGGTATTGTAGATGCCGTCGGTCATGAGCACGGCAACCTTCTTCAACTTCGGCTGGCCCTTGTTGTTGAGCGTCGTGAGGTCGCTATAGGGTGCCGGCATGCTGGGGCCGTCCCAGATGCCATGCCAATTCGGCGACAAAAGATACCAAGCCCAGGCCGTGCCGAGCGAGCCAGCGGTCGCGCCTGCGGCCGGCAGTGCCCCGATATGGTCCTTGAGCGCAACCTTGTCACTCGACAGCGGCATGATGGTCGGAATCTCGACCGGGTTCCAGCCACTGGTCATACAGGCCCCGTCGGCACTGTAATTCGCGACGTTGTTCTTAGCGGTATTGCCGGTATCGCCGCTATAGGCGCTCAGCGTATCGTTGCCGACAGGCTTGGCGTCCGTGAACGCTTCCGGCCCGGTACGTTCGGTGACGCAAGTGATGCCCTTCAGGGTATCGCTGCCAAAATTACGCGTTGTCTGCACATTCGTCACGCGAGCAAGGTATTCTCCAACATTGACGCGCTGGAAGAACGGGGCGAGTGCGACCTTCGATGTGAACTGGCTCTGATCGTCCCAGACGACGATATCGACGAGATCCTTAGCGGCGTCCCGGAGATCGATGATTTTCTGGCCGTCCATCGAGCCGGTCGTATCGAGCATAAGCGAGACTTCGAGATTGGTGCCGGCGTTTCCGCCCGCTGCAATAACAGTTTCTGAGACGATGCGGCCGGGAATCGACGGAAATCCCAGCACGGATAGGAACGGGCTGGCCATCGCGAAATCGACGATGCCGCGCAGAACAGTTCCTGATTCCGTGACTGTGAACGAGGCTCTGTTCCGCCAGAATGTTGTGCGACCTTGCTGACCAGTGATTTGGCGGCAGGATGGACACGATGAAAGCGCAGGATTTCCGGGCACTTGTCGAGCGGTTGGGCGACCTCAGCGAGGTTCAACGCGAGGCGCTGGTCGAGGCG
>CANJPN010000540.1 GCA_947475855.1 Bradyrhizobiaceae bacterium | reverse complement strand
GACCAGCACGCTCTCGATGGCCCGCATGATCCCGGCGGCCGCCTCCGTTTCCCCGAGATGCTCCAGCATCATCGCGGCCGACCAGATCTGACCGATCGGATTGGCGATCCCCTGGCCGGCGATGTCCGGCGCGGAGCCGTGCACGGGCTCGTAGAATGCCTTGCGTGCGCCGTTCTTGTCGGGCGCGCCGAGCGAGGCCGAGGGCAGCATGCCGAGCGAGCCGGTCATCATGGCGGCCGCGTCCGAGAGGATGTCCCCGAACAGGTTGTCGGTGACGATCACGTCGAACTGCTTGGGGTTGCGGATCAGCTGCATGGCGCAGTTGTCGGCGAGGATATGGTGCAGCTCGATGCCCTGGCCGTGCTTTTTGTGGGTGTCGATGACGACTTCCTTCCAGAGGACGCCGGTCTTCATCACGTTGTTCTTCTCGGCGGAGTGGACCTTGTTGCCGCGGGTGCGGGCGAGGTCGAAGGCGACGCGGGTGATGCGCTCGATTTCGTGGGTCGTATAGACCTGGGTATCGACCGCGCGCTTCTCGCCGTTCTCGAGCGTGACGATCTCCTTGGGCTCGCCGAAGTAGACCCCGCCGGTGAGCTCGCGGATGATCAGCATGTCGAGGCCTTCGACGACCTCGCGGCGCAGCGTGGAGGCTTCGGCCAGCGCCGGGTAGCAGATGGCGGGGCGGAGGTTGGCGAACAGGTCGAGTTCCTTGCGGATGCGCAGGAGTGCTGCCTCGGGGCGATGCTCGTAGGGCACCTTGTCCCACTTGGGGCCGCCGACCGCGCCGAACAGGATTGCGGAGCAGGAGTGCGCCTTCTTCATCGCCTCCTCGGTGATGGCGACGCCGTGCTTGTCGAAGGCGCTGCCGCCGGCGAGGTCGCTGTCGGTCGTGAACTTCACCTTGTTCGACTTCTTGTTGAAGAACGCGATGAAGCGCTCCACCTCGGCCATCACCTCCGGGCCGATGCCGTCGCCGGGGAGGAGCAGGAGGTTCTGGGTGGTGGCCATGGTGAGGTCCTTCGCGGTCAGTTGATATCCTTTGGGCGGATAGCTAGCCGGTGATGGGCCGGAGGGCAACCGGAAGCCGCGTCGCGCCTCCATTCGTCAGTCGCACGACGCGCAGTCGGCGTCCTGGCCGACGAAAACCGGGGCGAAGCCGCCGCCGCGGGTGCGGAAGTTGGTGGTCTGGCCTTCGTAGATGCGGGCGGCGACGAGTTGGACTTCGCCGGCGTAGGCGTAGTTGCGGAGGTCCACTTTCATGCTGTGGACGACGCCGTCGACGGAGATCGCGCGGGCGCTGGGTGGGACGATCTCCTGGGCGACGTAGCTGCCAGAGAGGATGTCCTCCCAGACCTTCCGGGTGATCTTGTCGCCGCGATAGGCCGCCTTGCTGCCGTAGCCAGCGCAGGGCTTGAAGAACAGCTTGTTGCGGCGGGACCAGAGATCGGCCGCGTTGGCGCGCGAGACGAGTTCGGTGCGTGGGATGCCACTTGTCAGGGGGGCGATGAGAGCGGGGGCAATGCCGAGTTCGTGGAGGCGGGTGGGGTCGCTGAGGAGGACCAGGTTCCGCTTATCGGCGAACAGAGCATGGGCGCGCGGGTTCGGCGTGATCGCAGCGGCATGTGACAAGTAGGCTTCGCGAAGTGTTTTGCCGGCTGGCGTCGCGAGCGTGAAGTCGGTCAGGCGGTTGTAGACGAGATCGATGATCTGTCGCCCGCGCCAGAGCTTGCCGTCTTCGAGGGTGAGTTCCTCGGGGGCAGCGATGACGGCGGAAAGGCCGTGCTTCTGGAACAGCCGCTGGAACAGCACGAACTCCGGGTAGAGGTACTGTGTGGCCGGGGATTCATCGACGATGGCGATGGAACGCAAGGGCTCGGCGCGCCCCAGAAGTTTCCATTCCGCCTGGAAGCTCGTGACAATGCGCTGTTCGATATCGCTTACGCGTTCGGGCAGGCCGCCGGCGATTTCCATTTCCGAGCAGCAGGCGCGCTGGGCCATCAGGAGATAGGCGTTGATCAGTGCTCCACCGGCATTGGTATTGATCTCTATGAGGCGCGGGCCGTTCTCGCCGATGTGGAAGTCGTAGCCCATGAAAACGCCGATCGGGCCGGTGTCGATGCGTGTGATCTGCGTGGCATAGGCCAAGACGGCTTCGCGGTAGGCCGGCAGGCGCGTCACGGTTTCGATCGCGTTGATCGTCTCGCGCATCTGCCGGGCGTGTCCGGCGGACAGGAACATCGGCTGGGCTGAGAGCAAGTGCGGGTGCGTTTCAGCCAGATCACGGCAAAATGCGGAATCGCCGACGATAGCCTCGGCGGCACGGCACAATGCTGTCAGGTCGAGTGTGATGCAGGTGCAGGCTGTGTTGAGCGCCTCAATGTCGCTGGTGTGCGTCTCGCTCATTGGGACAACCTTACGCCGATGTTCGCTAGCCAGATGCTCGGGCGCGTTACCCTAGCACGAGCTTGCCCGCGGCAATGAGGGCTGCGCCGGCACAGACGCCTTTCCATGCGGTATTGCCGGTGCGAAAGAATACGGCCACGCCGAGGAAGAAAGCGGCGAGGCGCAGCCAGAGCGGGATGCCCGCCAGTGCGCCAGACGGAAACAGCAGCAGGCGGGCGGCGAGGGCGGCGACCAGCGAGGTCGATACCGATTTCACCCATTTGAAGATCTCATCGTCAGGGTTGAGACGACGCCCGAGGATGTAGCCCGCCCACCTCCAGGGCTCGTGGACGAGCACGGCGATGGCGAGCATGACGAAGAAGCCTGAAATGCCGCTCATCGGTTCGCTCGCCCGTAGACGTAGGCGATTGTTCCGCCGACGAGGCCGGCGACCAGCAGGTCGAGATCGGGCGATACGAGGTAGACCAGCGGTCCGATCACCGCACCAAGGCCGATGGCTAGCCAATCCGAACGCAGATAAGCGGACTGCATCATGGACATGACGAAGTACGACGGGGTGAAGAAAAGCAGCGCAGCGGTAAGTGCGACTGGAACACTGCCGGCAATCATGAAACCGGCCGCTGCGCTGGCTGCGGTGAAGCCCATGAAGGTCGCGCCGAAGCCCATGAAGTGCGACAGGCGCAGGTGCGGCGGCAGCGGGGCGAGGCGGCGGTTGGCTTCGATCCAGGCCGTGACGGCGACGAAGTGCACAGCCATCACCTCACGCCAGCGCCGGCCTTTGTAGTCGGCGAGGAAGGGCGTGACCGTCACGGCCATCGGCAGAAGGCGAACGGAGGTCAATGTCACCGCGAAGGCGGCCGTCAGGATAGGCGCGCCGCGGCCGAGTTCGGCAGCCAGGATCACCTGGGCGGGCAGCGCGTAGAAGACGAGCGAGGACAGGATGGCGAAGTCGATGCCGAGGCCGAGATCGCGAACGAGCGCGCCGAAGCCGATCGATCCGGCGATGAGCACGTACCCTGCGATGCCGAAGGCCGCCATGAAACCACGATACAGCGCTTCCGTCTGGGTCGCGGTGGCGGACCAGGCTGGCGTGGCGTCGGTTGGTTTCCAGGTGGGGTCGAGGTTGGACAAGGGAATGGCGGGGCGGGAGCCGGTTGGAGGGTTCGCCCATCTAACCGGGCTTCGGCGGGTTGGCCAATGATTACGCGTGAGTGGGTGACGTAGGGTGCGGTCGGGCGTCAGCGTTCACCGCGCCCTACAGCCGTTTCATTCCGCCGGATGTGCCTGGGGCGGTACAACTTGGCCGGCTTCGGCTACCTTCGGACGTGAAACGAGACCACGGATCACGATGTAGAAAACCGGCGTGAAGATCAGGCCGAACAGGGTGACGCCGATCATGCCCCAGAACATCGCGGTGCCGAGCGCGACGCGCATTTCTGCTCCCGCTCCGACGGCGGTGTAGAGCGGCATGACGCCAAGCACGAAAGTCAGCGACGTCATCAGGATGGGGCGGAGGCGCAGGCGGCAGGCCTCGACTGCGGCGGTGACGCGATCCTTGCCGAGATCCTCCTGTTGGCGAGCGAACTCGACGATCAGGATCGCATTTTTTGCGGCGAGGCCGATCAGCACCACAAAGCCGATCTGGGTCAGGATGTTGATATCGAGGCCGTGCAGGCGAACGCCGAACACGCCCGAGAACAGGCACATCGGCACGATCAGGATGATCGCGAGCGGCAGCGCCCAGCTTTCGTATAGCGCGGCGAGGGCGAGGAACACGAAGATGATCGAGAGGGCGAACACCCAGTAGCCGGTGGTCGATGCGCGGCGTTCCTGGAAGGAGAGATCCGTCCATTCGTAGCTAATGCCCTGCGGCAACATGCGTCCAGCCAGCTCGTGCATTATGTCGAGTGCCTGGCCGGAAGATACGCCGGGCGCGCCCTGGCCAGAGATCTCGACGGTCGGGAACAAGTTGTAACGTGGCAGGCGTTCTGGTCCCATCTGCATGTTGAACGCGACGAGCGAGCCGAGCGGCACCATCGCGCCATCCGTGGAGCGGACGCGAATGTTGGCGACGTTCTCGGGATTGTTGCGGAAGTCGCCGTCGGCTTGGGCGGTGACGCGATAGGTGCGGCCGAACAT
>CANJPN010000539.1 GCA_947475855.1 Bradyrhizobiaceae bacterium | reverse complement strand
GCAATCGCACTGACAAGCGCAGGTCTTGCCGCAAGACCGCTGAGCAAGACCTCTGAGCATGACCTGTTGACCCGCCCCTTGCCGTGCGCTCTGATGGCGGCAACGACAAGCAATAGCGGCAGAACGCCGTTTCACGGAGGACGCCTATGCGCAGGATGATCTCGGCCATTGCGGGTATCGCGATGCTATCTCCGTTGCTGGCTACCCCGGCCAACGCGCAAGAGTATCCTTCCCAGAACATCCTGTTGATCGTCCCCTACCCGCCCGGCGGCCCCCCTGACGTCATCGCTCGGCTGATGGGCCCACTCGTCAGCGATGCCCTCGGCAAGCCCGTCGTGATCGAGAACCGCCCTGGCGCATCGACGACGATTGGCACGACCGCGGCCGTGCGCGCCGCTCCCGACGGCCATACGATCCTCGCAACCGACATCGCCCAGACCGTCGCGCCCAACGTGCTGGCCAACCCCGGCTTCGATCCCGCCAAGGACCTGAAGCCCGTCCTCATCACCACGAGTTCGGTCTTCACCGTCGTCATCGATCCCAAGCTGCCGATCAACAACGTGAAGGACCTTGTCGAGTACTCGAAGTCGAAGCCGGATGCGATCAAAGCGGGTCACTCGGGCATTGGTACGCCGCCACATCTCTACACGCTGTCGGTGATGAACTCGACCGGCGCCGCCATGCTATTGGTGCCCTACCGCGGCATCGCGCAGGCGATGACCGACGTCGTCGGCGGCCATATCCAGCTCGCGAGTTCCGCACCGAGCACGACCGTCAACCTTACCCTCGATGGCAAGGTCCGCATGCTCGGCGTGTCCGGCGACAAGCGGCTCGTCCAACTGCCCGACGTACCGACGTTCAAGGAGCAAGGCCTCAAGCTGCGCGGCTTCGAGCAGGACACCTGGTTCGGCATCCACGTTCCCGCCGGCACCCCCGATCCGATCGTCGCCAAGCTCAATGCCGCGTTCAACAAGGCCCTTCTCGACAAGGAAATCATAGCCAAGCTCGCCAAGCTCGACATCCGCACCGTCGGCGGTACACCGGCAGAATTCGCCAAGTTGTGGGCCGAACAGATCGTCACGTGGCGTGAGGTGATGAAGGCCGCAGGCGTGAAGCCCGAATAACCGCGAAATGGCGCAGCCGCGCAAAGCGGCGCGCATCGGAGGGAAGAGCCGATGTTCCATCGCTTCGCGCATCGCCCACTCGCGTTGGCTGTGATGGCAATAGCGCTTACTGCAAGTAGCGTCGCCACGGCCCAATCCGAGCCACCGGAAAACTACCCCAGCCGCAACATTCTCCTCGTTGTACCATTCGCGGCTGGCGGACCGCCCGATGTCATCGCGCGCGTGCTGGCGCCATCGATGGGCGAGGCCCTCGGCCGCTCGATCATCGTCGAGAACCGCCCGGGCGCGTCAACGACCATGGGCACGCTCGCCGTTACACGAGCCGCCCCAGACGGCTACACCCTCCTCGCATCGAGCCTGTCGATGGTCGTGGTGCCATACGTCCTGGCAAAGCCCGGCTTCGACCCGCTCGTCGATCTGAAGCCCATCTCCACGACAGGCTCCAGCCCGCAGACGCTCGTCATCAATCAAGCCTTGCCGATCAACAGCGCGTCGGATCTTGTCTCCTTCGCCAAGGCCAATCCCACCGCCATCAAGGCTGCCCACACCGGCATTGGAACATCGACGCATCTGGGACTTCTGGCCCTGATGCAGGCCGGCGGGTTCGAAACACTGCTCGTACCCTATCGGGGCGCCGCACCCGCGATCTCCGATATCGTCGCCGGCCATATCTCACTGTTGATGACCGCGCCCTCCACCTCGATCCAACTTGCCCGCGAAGGCAAAGTGCGGCTCCTTGGCGTAACCGGTACGAAGCGCATGACCGCGATGCCCGAGCTGCCGACGCTGAAGGAGCAAGGACTGAACCTGTCGAGTCTTGATTCCGGGGTCTGGTTCGGCCTTTCCGCACCAGCGGGCACGCCCGACGCAATCATCAATAAACTCAATGCCGCCACTCGCAAGGCTCTCGCAGACAAAAACGTAGCAGAAACCCTCGCGCGCAATGACACCACCACGTTTACGAGTACGCCGCAGGAATTCGACAAACTGATCCGCGATCAGGTCGCCATCTGGCGCGAGGTCATGGGGAAGGCCGGCGTCAGGCCGGAATGAGTTCTTTGAGCGCCGACCGCAACCACGAGTGACATATGACCGCGAAAATCCCGCGCAATATTTGGGCCTTGGCGGCACTGCTCGCAACCTTCCCCGCGGGCATGGCGAAAGCCCAGAGCGATGCCGCGGCAGCCTTTCCCTCACGAACGATCACGATCCTCGTTCCTTTCGCTGCCGGAGGCCCACCCGACGTTGTCGCACGCGTCATCGCTCCGCTCATGTCGGAAGCGCTCGGCAAACCTGTGGTCATCGAAAACCGGCCCGGCGCCAGCACCACTATCGTGCACCACGCAGTAGCCCGCGCGGATGCTGACGGTCATACCTTGATGGCTCTCGATCCCTCTCACACCGTCGTGCCGCATATCCTCGCAAAGCCCGGCTTCGAGCCGCTGAAGGACTACAAGTACATCGCGCTTACGGCACAGTCGGTCTTGACGGTGGTGATCGATCCGAAACTGCCAATCAAGAACGCCGTCGAGCTCGTCACTTACGCGAAGCAGAACCCAGGCGATCTGAAAGCAGGCCACACCGGAGCAGGAACTCCGCCCCACCTCGGGCTTGTCGGTCTGACCGAGCCAACAGGGATGACCGTCACTCAGGTCGTCTACAAGGGCGCGGCGATCGCCATCAACGACGTGGTCGGCGGCCACATTTCGATGCTGGTCACCGCCCCCAGCACTTCAGCACAACTGCATCTGAGTGGAAGGGCCCGCGTCGTCGGCGTCACCGGGGCCAAGCGACTGTCATCTCTCCCCGACGTTCCGACACTGAAAGAGCAGGGCATCGAAACTCCGAGCCTCGACAGTGGCGTCTGGTTCGGCCTTGCGGCACCCGCTGGCACGGCCGATGCGATCATCGCCAAGCTCAATGCGGCCACGAACAAGGCGGTTCAAGATAAAGGCGCAATCGCAACATTGGCCAAGACCGACATTTTCATGACGGGCGGCAGTGTGCAAGATTGCGAAAACCTTGTTCGAACGCAGCTTGGCGTGTGGCGCGACCTGATGAAGAAAGCGGGCGTCAAGCCGGAATAGCATCGTCCTCGCCAACGGTCTGCACACGCGTCGCACCGTGTTCTGCTGGCGAAGTGCTCCAACGCTGACGTAGACTGCGTCTGGAGACAACCGCCTCGTCACAGGAGTGACCGCCTATCCGCTTCGAGACAACGAACCTCCGCTCGGTCGCAGCGCTCATCGCAGCGCTGCTTCTTATCGCTTTCGCCCCCTCGGCCGACGCTCAGCAACAACAGCAGCAGCGCCGCGGGCCGGCCTTGGATCCACGCATCGACTATGAAGCCGTCATGTACGCCCAGCCGCGCCTCATCGACGAGGTGATGTCGCACGTTCTGCCGACCGAGAAGAGCGAACCCAGTACCTACTTCGTCGGCTTCGCCGGCTGGGCCGAACAGGATGTGTTCATCCGCGAGGTCGCCCAGGCGCGCGACGTCGTCGACGAGCGATTGGGAACCAGCGGGCGCTCGATCCTCCTCGTCAATCATCCATCTGCACTCGAAGAAGTTCCACTCGCTTCGGTCACCAATCTGGAAACCGTTCTGCGCCGGCTTGGCCGGATCATGACACCCCAGAAGGATACGCTGATCCTGTTCCTGACCTCGCACGGCATCGAGAACCTGTTCGCGGTGCAATTCCCCGGCTTTCCCCTCAATCATCTGACACCGCAGCGGCTGGCCCAGGCACTTGACCGCTCCGGCATCGAGAACCGCATCGTGATCATCTCGGCCTGCCATTCCGGCAGCTTCATTCCCGCCTTGAGCCGGCCCAAGACGCTCGTACTGACAGCCGCACGCGCCGACCGCACGTCGTTTGGCTGCGAGAATGAAAATGATTGGACGTTTTTCGGAAACGCGCTGTTCAATCACGGCCTTCGCAAGACCACGTCGTTCAAGGATGCTTTCGCCAGCGCCAAGATCCTGATCTCGGAATGGGAGGCAAAGGAAAAGTTCACGCCATCCGAGCCACAGATTTCCATGGGGCCGGGCATCGAGCCCATACTCGAACGGCTAGCCCGCCCGCTGCCGCTCCCGTCCAGCCCCGTTGCTCGCGACTGACGCTTCCAGAATTTTCATTCGATTATCCGCCAATTCTCTGGCTAACTCAGTTGTGAGCTGCAGAAAACCTGCTTAGTATTCCACCGTGGTTGACCTGGGTCTGCCACGAACGAGTAGCGCTTGTGGTCCTACCCATGGTCGGATCGCGCCAGCGGGCTCCAATGAACAAACCAATTGATAAAGCAGTGTGAATTCATCCCACTGGTCCGGGAGACGCCCATGCGAATTTCGACGACACTCGCCTCGTATGCCGTGGCGGTATCGACGGCAGCCCTCATCGCGGCGGCACCAATCGCCCCCGCGCTGG
>CANJPN010000538.1 GCA_947475855.1 Bradyrhizobiaceae bacterium | reverse complement strand
GTCGCGCAGCAGCAGTGGCTCGTATATTTGTTGATTGAGCGACATCGCGAAACCGCCGTCGACGGCGTGCGGATCGAGTGTCTGGGTGTCGCCGGCTCGCGCCCACGTTATCGAGCGCGCGTCCGCGGTAGTGAGCATGGGCTGAGCGAGCGGACTGAGCGCAATCGTGCCGATGAGAAGAACGCCCGCCAATGGCAGTCGCGCCTTCCGCGGCATGAGTAGCTCCTTTTCTGGGCCGGGGGTCTCGTACACCTACGATACAATAGTATCGCGATCGACAGATGTCACCGCCTCAAGAGCCCAAAAAGCGAGGCAAATTCGACACGACGTGTGAATTCATTCGCTTTCTGTAGCGCCCTGGCAGCACCTCTACCGGGCCGCCCTTGCAGTCCGCGACTATGACCCTGAGCCAGTGTGGCTTGGTACGACAAGAGCAGTATCCGATCACACGCGATCGGCGGGGGCGATCGAATGATCGGATGATGGTCTAGATCAAGGCCTTCTTGACCTCGAAGATCTCCATGATGCGCGCACCGCGATGCGGGCCATCGCACACGAACGTCCACTTACCCTCCGTGAACGTGTCGCACATCTTCACGCCCTTGATCAGGATCCAGTGGCCTTCCTTGCCCTTGTGAATGGCCAGGATGTAGTGCGCCCAGGCGTTCCGGGGCTTTTGCATCCAGTTCCATACGGTGGGCCGCTCCTTGCGGGCACGATCCATGAAGCTTGATTTCAGCTCCATCCGGAAGCCGAAAGAGGCCAACGCGCCCTCCACCTCGTCGGCGTAGGTGCCGCGCACGATGGGCTTCAGCTCGGGTGCGATATCCCGGAAGGCGCGGATTTCGTCTTCGACCTTGCTGATGCTCCAGCCGGTGATGGCCGCGATCACATAGGGGCCGCAGAATGCAACCCGCCCCGTATCGTTGCGGACCTCGTTGAGCGAGGACGTCGTCCGGGGGCCGGAATGTGGAGCTGGCGGCAGGCCAGTCGGTTCCAGCTCTAACTCTTGCGCCATGGCGATCACGGGGGTTTGGGCAGGTGGGTGATCGATGGTGACGCACCCGGGTTAAGGATGCGTAAACTTCAGCCCCAGATCGACACGTTGTCCGTTGCGTCCTTCTACCCTGGATTCTACCCTGGCCGGCGCAGCGTAAGCACATCGGTGGCCACCCCGGCAACGAACCGCGCCAAGGCTCCCACGGGAACTCGTGAAGACGTCAGCGCGGCCAGCAGTCGCTCGTCGTCAGGGTTCACGAAGCGGCCGCCGGGCACCAGCGCTGCCGCGATCCGCCCGCAAATCTGGGTCATGGCGACGCCGGTCCCCCCATACCCCACGTTGAGCACGATCGCCCCTGATGCGCCGGATCGGCGAATGATCGGCAGATCCGTCGACGTTTGATGATAGACGCCGCCCCATGCCTCGGCCGGTCGCGGCGGAGCACCGGGGAAGCTCTGCGCGAGCAGCTTTCCGAGACCTGAGAGCACATCCGGCGGCACGTTGAAGTCGCTGTCGCCATAGGGTTTGAACCGCTCGATGCCGCCGTAGACGACACGTCCCTGGTGCATTCGATAGAACACGTAGGAGGTATTGAGTTCGATCGCGAACCGGTCTGCCGCCCCAGGCCGGCCGAGCTGCTCCTCCGAAACGGGATCCGTCGCCACCATGAAGTTGTAAACCACCTTCGCGCCGGGCTTTTCGGGCAGTGTCACAGATCCCGAATAGGCGTTGGTGCAGACGATGGCCGCCCTGGCCCCCAGGGTGCGGCCGCCATCGAGCACAACGTTGACCCCCGAGGCCGTTTCCTCCACGGCCCGCACAGGCTGGTGCTCCAGAACCGTGATTCCGCGCCGTCGCGCGATGCCGGCCAGCGCGACCACTGTACGGTACGGATCGACGGCATGCGTATCGAGATCGAACGCTACATTCCCCCGCGGACCGTTCGCCCGCCGCACCTCGATGCCCGCCCTATCGATGAGGCGCACCACGCGCGACAGACCCATTCCGGTGAAATACCCCTGCGCCTCGAGCCGCAGCGTCTTGGCCGCCGCCCCGCTTTCGGGCGCTTCAGCTTTCAGCCACTCCGCGATTTCCAATGCCCGTCGGTTGAGATGCGCAAGGCCCCAAAGGTGCTCGGGGTTGGATGCCGCGCTGGCGAGCCAGAGCGGCGCCGGCAGTGGGGACAGCAAACCGGCGTTACGGCCACTGGCCCCGAAGCCGATAAAGCTGGCTTCCAGTAGTACAATCCGCGCGCCAGGCTCGGCATCGGCGAGCGCCAGTGCGCTCGAAAGCCCTGCGAGCCCGCCGCCGATCACCGCAAAGTCCGCGTTTGCTGGTGCAACCGGGCGAACGCCCGCGTCCATCTCCGCGCCTGCCGCGGGCGCGCCACCGTGGCGCTGCCAGAAGCTGCGCCCGGTCAGCGGTGTCGAGGCTCGCCCGCTGCGATCCATCACGCCGCCCCCGTCTTGTGCTTCAGCATTAAGGAACCATCCTTGTGTCCCGGGTAACAGCGCGCAGGCTCGAGGCCCCGTAACTTCGGACTCACAAAACGCGAGCAACCGGAGAGTTACCATGCTGGGCAAAGATCACACCATCAAGATCAAGGGCGGAAAGATCGGCGTCCTTCTGGTGCACGGCCTCGCGGGAACCCCCGCCGAAGTTCGTTACGTCGCCGGCGGCCTTGCCCGTCTCGGATACACCGTCCATTGCCCGCAACTTGCCGGCCACGGCGGCACCGAGGCCGACCTTACCGCCTCGACCTGGGAAGACTGGTACAAGACCTGCGATCGCGCGCTCGACGAGCTTCGCACCGAGTGCGACACGGTTCTCGTCGGCGGCCTCTCGACCGGCGCGATCCTGGGCCTTCTGCTCGCAGCACGCCGCCCGGCCGACGTGCAAGGCACGCTGCTCTATTCACCCACGCTCTGGCTCTCGGGCTGGTCGATCCCGGTCTACGCGAAGCTGTTCGGCCTGCTGTTCACGAAGCGGCTCGCCAATTTGATGAGCTTTTCGGACTGTGGCCCTTGCGGGATCAAGGACGACCGCATCCGCGATTTCATCATGAAGGCGATGAGCACGGGCGACAGCGCCAACGCCGGTCTGTTGAAGACGCCCGGTGGTGCCATGTTCGAGCATCGCCAGTTGGTCGCTCACGTGAAGAAGCTGCTCGGCAAGATCACCCAGCCCGCGCTCATCCTGCATCCGCGCCACGACGATCTGGCGGGGATCGACAACGCGCAGTTCCTGCAGCGCAAGCTCGGCGCACGCGTCGAAATGACGGTGCTGGAGGACAGCTATCACATGATCACGGTCGATCGTCAGCGCCAGACCGTGGTCGACCGCACCGCGCAGTTCATCACGGCACTGACGTCCGAAGCCGCCGCCATCGCCGCCAAGATCGAGCTGCAGGCCCGCACCCGCACCGCCGCGATCGCAATGGTCGCCCAGGCTGCTTGAACGCGAGGGCGGCTTCGGGCTCATTGTCGCTGTGTCCGCTTGGAAGTCCTTCCGGGAATCCCCTTCTGTCCTCAACTCGACTTACGCCGTCATGGTCCGCGAAGGCGGACCATCCACGTCTCCTGGCGATAGCAAACCAATAGCCACTTCACCCGCTGACGCGGCATCGGCCTGTCGTGGATGGCCGCCTGCGCGGCCATGACGATGTATTGGAAAAATCGAACGGGTGATGCCGACTCGTTGTATGCGTTTTCATCGGCGCATAGCGGACAGAGGAGGCACCTCAGAGTGACGAAAATTCCGACTTTCTTCCAAACCCCTCGAAATCAAACCACTATAGGTGTGGCGGTATTGGTTTCCTGCTTAGTTCGAACCTTAAATGAGTCCGATCCAACGTTCCGTCGCAAGTTCTTGGACAAATTATCAACTGACTACGACGAACTTCGCGGCATGCTTGGAGACGACTGCCTTGATATGTTGACCTGGACCAATCAAGTAGTGGATGAGGGCAACTTCAATCCACCACCGGATATCCCTACGCTAAAAGATTAAACTGCTCACTGACCTACTTCTTCCCCTTGCCGCCCATCACGGAGAATACCGACGCCGTGTCTTCGTTGTCGCGGCCTTGTTTCAGGCCCTGGTCGTAGATCGGCCGCGTCGCATCGAACAGTGGTGTATCGACCTTCAGCGCCCGCGCGAAATCGCGGATCGTGTCCATGTCCTTCTGCCAGATGCTCATCTTCATCGTCGCGGGCTCGTAGCTCCCGTGCGCCATCAGCGGCGCGCGCATCTGAAACATCCGCGACGCCCCCGCGCCGTCGCCGATGCACTTCACGACCACGTCGAGATCGAGCCCGGCCTGCTCGGCCAGGATCATCGCCTCGGCCGAAGCCACGTTGTGGATCGCGACGAGATGATTGGCGATGTACTTCATCTTGCTGCCGTTGCCGTAAGCGCCCACGTCGTAATAGCCGCGCGTGAAACCGGCGATGACGTCCTTCAGCCTCGCGATCGCCGCCGGGTCGCCCGATGGATAGAGCACGAGATCGCGTGTTTCGGCCTGCGCGCCGGTGCCGCTCACCGGGCAGTCGAT
>CANJPN010000537.1 GCA_947475855.1 Bradyrhizobiaceae bacterium | reverse complement strand
CCGCCGAACCGTCAATTCGTTTGTCATTGGCCATCCCCTGCGAAATCGCGCGGCACCGCTGCACGGACGTGCTCGAATAGTGCGCAAAAATATAAAAAGTCAACGCAAAATCAATGCTTTAGAATTGATCTAATTCAATGACGGGCTCCCTGACTTGCCGCGTCTGCCACGATGCCAGCCAACCGCGCAATAGCTGGGCGACCGAATTCTCATCGCTCTTCCTGCACTACACTTTTGCGACAACACAACTAGCTCTGCGGAAACCGATGGTATACGGAGTGTCCTGTGCAAGTGCGCCGCTGGCAGAGGTGACCAACGCCAATGCGGGGTGGCGGTGTGCGCGCACGACCTCTTCACCGGGCAGGTGATCCCCCTATCCCATCTGGCCGGTCGGCCCTGCGGTCCCTACTACCGCAGGGCCATTTTTCATTCGGCATCCCCTTGGCCTGTCGACGGCATATCGGTCGCCTTTCGCACTCACGCGACGATCGCGTAGATTGACAGCCGCTGCCGCGAAAGCAGCTTCTGGGATCTGCGAGGAGAACTGCCATGCGGGAAGATGTTGTCGGCCGGGCCAGCGTCGAGGACACTCCGGAGCTGAAGGCCTACTACAAGGACCTCGAGCAGTTCGAGACCGCCGCGCTTTGGACCGTCGCCAATCAAATCGAACCATGGGAGCCGAAATCGGCCTCCGTCCCCGTGCTGTGGCGCTACAAGGATCTGCGCGAACCCGTGCTTCGTTCCGTCGAGCTCGTCACTCCCGAGAAGGCTGGTCGGCGCGTGATCTATCTGAATAACCCTGGCCGGCGCGATGTCGCCGCCGCCTGCGGCTGGCTCTATTCCGGTCTCCAGGTGATGCACCCCGGCGAGGTCGCGACCAGCCACTGGCATTCTGCGTCCGCGCTTCGTTTCATCATGGAGGGCTCGGGCGCGTTCACCGTCGTCGACGGCCACAAGATGACGCTAGGCGCCAACGACTTCGTTCTGACGCCCAATGGCACCTGGCACGAGCACGGCGTCGAGGCGACCGGCAGCCCGTGCATCTGGCAGGACGGCCTCGACATCCCCTTTGTGAATGCGATGGAGGCGAACTTCTTCGCCGTCCATCCCAACCTCTACCAGAAGTCGAACACCGTCGTGGACGACATGACCAAGACCTGGGGCAACGCAGGTCTTCTCCCCTCGACCGGCGAGTGGACGAAGAAATACTCGCCTATGTTGAAGTACGAGTGGGCGCCGACCTACGAAGCGCTGTCTCGCTTTGCGCTGGCCACCGACGGCTCATCCTACGACGGCGTGATGATGCGCTACGTCAACCCGGTAACGGGCGGCCACGTCATGCAGACGATCGGCGCGGCCATGCAGATGCTTCGGCCCGGAGAGCAGACCAAGGCCCACCGCCATACCGGCAGCTTCATCTACCAGTGCTGCAAGGGCTCGGGCTATTCGATCATCGGCGGCCGCCGCTTCGACTGGACCGAGCGCGACATCTTCTGCGTGCCGTCGTGGGCCTGGCACGAGCACGTCAATGCTTCGGCCACCGAAGACGCCTGCCTGTTCTCCTTCAACGACCTCCCCGTCATCGAAAGCCTCGGCCTCTACCGTGAAGAAGCCCTCGGCGACAATCAGGGGCGGCAACAGCTGTCTTGAAGTTACAAAAAAGGGGCGGCCTGGCGTGTGTTCTGCCAGGCGCACCAATCTTATCTGGGCCTTGTCCCGCCACCAGACGCGGCCTCACCGCGAATTCGCCCGAACCGGATCGCCGCGCTCATCAAGAGATACAGCAGCATCGCATTGCAAGTGTGCCAGATGAAATGCGTTCCCAGCACCCGGCCGGAAAACAGCGCTGTCTGCGGACAGATCGCGCGATCCAGCGTTCGAAACGTCAACGAAACGGCGAACAGCGCCGCGCCACCCAGGATGTGCGCCCATGCAGCATGCCGCGTGAACAGCATCCACGCGCCGATACCTGCCAAAACCGCAAGCGCAGGTAGATATCCGACAGATCCATTGAGACACGGGCCCGAGCCGCATCGCATCATATCCGCCTCGCGCAGCGCGAGCATGAATACGCCGACAGCGAGCAACGTCACGATCCACCCGGCCCCAATGAACCGCCGCATCACGTAGCCCAGATAGACGATCATGAAGACCGTGATCGGTACGACGTCGGCAACCACCGCCCATCTCGTCGCATAGGTATGGAACAGAAAACTGCCCGCCCCGATAACCCCCACGAGCACCACGAGACCGAGCTCCACACCGCTCCGCCGCAACGCACCGGAGAAATCATACCGATGCCGTTGCCACAGCATGAGGCCGGCGAATGCTGCGATGAAGAACGCTGCATTGGAGATCGCGTTCAGCGGTTCGGCCCAAAAACCTGGGTTCAGCCCCCGCTCGCAGTATGAGTAGATCTTATCCGTCCACATCGGCGTGCGCGCTTTCCGTCAATCCAGCTTCACACCGACTTCTTTCACGATCCTGCCATAGCGCTCGTAGTCGTTGAGGATCAGCTTTCCGAATTCTTCCCGCGACAGCATCAGCGGCTCGAGACTGCCCGACACGTTCATTTTATCCGCAAAGCCCGGCTTCTCCATGATCTGACGCGCGGCCCCCGCGAGCTTGTCGATCACCGGCTGCGGCGTCGCTGCCGGCGCGAACAGCCCCACCCAGATCGTCACGTCGAAGCCCGGGTAGAAATCGGCCACCCGTGGCAATTCCGGAAACAGCTTGAACGGTCTCCCGCCGCTCACAGCCAGCGGCCGCAAAGCACCGGACTTGAAATGCGGCGAACTGGCCGAGCCCGAAAACAATACCGCCGTCTCGCCGCTGATCGTCGCCGTCACGGCCGGCGCCGCGCCCTTGTAGGGAACGTGTAGCAGATTGATCCCGGCGAGTTGCTTCAGATGCTCCATCGCGAGTTGATGCTGCGAACCGTTACCGCCTGATCCATACGACAGCGGTGGATTAGCCGCCTTCGCGAACGCGACGAACTCCGGCAGCGTCTTTGCCGGCACCTTCGGATTGATCGAAATGACGAACTGGTTGCTCGCAATCGATGCGACGGGCACCAGATCTTTCAGCGGATCGAACGGCAGCTTCGCGTAGACATGCGGATTGACGACGATCATGCTGTCGGCAGCAAGCGCGAGCGTGTACCCGTCCGGTTGCGACTTCGCGACGATCTCCATGCCGATGTTGCCGTTCGAACCGGGCCGGTTCTCCACCACGAACGGCTGGCCGAGCACTTCGCTCAGTTGCTCCCCGATCAGCCGGCCAGCGATGTCCGGCGCGCCGCCCGCCGTGATCGGCACGATGACCTTCACTGGCCGCGAGGGATATACGGCTTGCGCTTCCACACTGCTTAGAGAGGTCACCGAGATCGCGCAAAACCAAGCTGCGGTCATCCCGGCGAAGGCCGGGACCCAGTGCAGCTTCCCGCAGGAGCGACGTGGCTGTTCTGCGCGAAGCCTTGCACGGCCACGCTCGAACCCGTTCTTACTCTCACTCGACATGGTGTTGTGGATCCCGGCCTTCGCCGGGATGACGAAAGTAGTGAGTTTCACGCGTGTCCTCCCATTGCGCGCCGGACAATCGGCGGACCCGGTCGCGCCAACCTCGATCCACGTTCAACCGCGGATCTCGCCGCCTGTCACGCGCTTGACCTCGCCGACGATCTTGGCGGCAACTGCTTCGATCTCGGCATCCGTGAGGGTCTTTTCCTTCGGAGCCAGAGTCACCTCGATTGCGAGCGATTTCTTGCCGGCACCGAGGTTCGCACCTTCAAACAGATCGAACACCGATACATCAGAGATCAGCGCCTTGTCCGCGCCAGACGCCGCGCGCACGACATCCGCCGCCGCCACCTTATCATCAAGCACGAATGCGAAATCGCGACGCACGGGCAACTGATCGGACGCGGCCAGAGCAGGGCGCATCCGCGACTTCTTCTTCTCGGCCGGCAGCGCGTTGAGGAAGATCTCGAAGCCCGCCGCTGGTGCATCGACATCGAGCGCCTTCAGCGCGGTCGGATGCAGTTCTCCGAAATGTGCCAGCACCACCTTCGGCCCGAGCCGCAATGTGCCCGACCGCCCCGGATGGAACCACGCCGGCGCATCCCGCGTGATCTGCAGCCGTGTCGCATCGAGACCGAGCCCCGCGAGCACCGCCACGACATCGGCCTTCACGTCGAACACGCCAGCCTCGCTCGCAGCCCCGCTCCAATGCCGGCCCTGACCGCCGATCAGCGCACGCCCGGCGCGAACCCCAGACGCGAGCGAAAGCTGCTTGTCCGGTTCGACGCCCGTGTAAGCCTGACCGACTTCGAACAGCGCCACGTCCGAAAATCCGCGATTGCGGTTGGACTGCGCGGCGATGAGCAGCCCCGGCAGCAGCCCCGGCCGCATCGACGACATCTCTACCGAGATAGGATTGGCAAGCTCCAGCGCATCCGAGCCGCCGCCGAACAGCTTGGCCCGCTCCCGCGGGATGAACGACCACGTGATCGCCTCGACGAGCCCACGCGACGCGAGCACCCGCCGCGCACGCCGT
>CANJPN010000536.1 GCA_947475855.1 Bradyrhizobiaceae bacterium | reverse complement strand
TCGGGATCGTTGACCGTCACCTTCTCGAAGAACGCATCGACCGGTGCGCGCAACTCGGCCAGCGCCCGCATCGCGCCGCCGAAGTTCTCGACGTGGATTGCAGCCAGCGTGTCCTGCTTGACGGCCTCGATCGCAGCGGCGAGGGCCAACTCCTCCTTCGCCGAAAGCAACTTCAGATCGTAACTGCCGGCGTGGCTCTTCTTGTCCTTCTTCTCCTCGATGGCGAGGATGTTGGAGCCGCGCTTGACGCCCGCGAGCAGGTTCGCGCCGTCGTCGGTCTTCAGGAACTCGCCCAGCGCTTCGACGCGCTTCACGATCAGCGCGAGGTCGTCCTGTCCGCCGAGCGAGAACACGGCGTCGATGAGGTCGGGACGTGCGCCCTTCTCGCGAAGGTGGACCTTCAGCCGGTCAGCGAAGAAGCCGAGCAGATCCAGCGCCTGGCCGTGCACCTTGGCGCCGTTGAACAGAACTTCGGCTCCCTTCTCGGAAACGCCTGTCATGGCGAGCATTTGCGTGAGTTGCTTTTGCACTGCAGGCATGAGCGGCAGCCGCAGATCGTTCTCCAGCACCAAACGGATCACGCCCAGCGCCGCACGGCGGAGCTGATAGGGATCGCCGGAGCCGGTCGGCTTCTCGCCGATCGCCCAGAAGCCGACGAGGGTATCGAGCTTGTCGGCGAGGGCGACGGCCACTGCAACCGCGTCGCCGTCCTCTTCCTTCGGCACCGAGTCCGTCGGGCCCTTGGGCTTGTAGTGCAGCTCGATGGCGCGGGCGATCTCGGGCTTGGTGCCGACGGCTTCCGCGTAGTAGCGGCCCATCAGGCCCTGCAGCTCGGGGAACTCTCCGACCATGCCGGAGACGAGATCGGCCTTGCATAGTTGGGCGGCGCGGCGCGCGTCCTCGGGCACGGCGTCGCATGCGCCTGCAAGCTGGAACGCGAGCTCCGCCACGCGCTCGACGCGGTCCCACTGCGAGCCCAGCTTTTCGTGAAAGGTGATGCCGCGAAGCTGGCTCGCCATTTCGTCGAGCGGGCGCTTGAGGTCCTGATCCCAGAAGAACTTGGCGTCCGACAGCCGCGCGCGGATCACCTTCTCGTTGCCGGCGACGATCTGCTTGCCGCCATCCTTGGCGATCAGGTTCGACACGCACATGAAGCGGTTGGCGAGCTTGCCGGTCTTCGGGTTCTTCAGCGAGAAGCACTTCTGGTGGTTCTTCATCGCGGTCGTCAGGCATTCGGCAGGAACGGCCAGGAATTCCTCGTCGAACGAGCCCATCAGCACGGTCGGCCATTCGGTGAGACCGGCGTTCTCCGCCAGCAGGCCCTCGTCCTCGACGAGTTCGAGTTTTGCGCCGGCGGCGACCTCCCGCGCCTGTTCCGCGATCCAGGTCGCGCGCTCGGAGGCGGGCAGCAGCGACTTGTGGGTCTTGAGCTTCTTTCCGTAGTCCTCGAAGCTCGTCACTTGGAACCGCGTGTTGCCGTGGAAGCGATGTCCCTGCGTGGTGTCGCCGGCGCGGATGCCATCGACCTCGATCGGCACGATCTTGCCGTCGATCATGCAGATGATCGAGTACAGCGGGCGAACCCAGGTCAGTGTGCCCGCGCCCCAGCGCTGCGACTTCGGCCAGGGGAACTTGCGGATCACGTCCGGCACGACCTGGGCGACGATCTCGCCCGTCGCGCGGCCCGGCTTCTCGATGCGCGCGACGTAGTAGTCGCCCTTCTTCTCATCCTTGATCACGGTGGCGTCGTCGAGCGAGGCGAGGCCCGCGCTCTTCAGAAAGCCCTCGATCGCCTTCTCGGGCGCGCCTACTCGGGGGCCCTTGCGCTCCTCCGATATGCCCGGCGACATCGCGGGCAGGCCATCGACCACCAGTGCGAGGCGTCGCGGCGTCGCGAACGCCTGCGCGGTCGCGCCATCGAGCCCCAGCGCCTTCAACCCGTCGACCACGAGGCGTTTCAGGTCTTCCGACGCACGCGCCTGCATGCGGGACGGAATTTCCTCGGAGAGCAGCTCGAGCAGGAGTTGGGGCATGGTTAGGTCTCTGGGGCAGGGGCAGACTGGGTGGCAAAGGTGATCGAACCTCTCATAGCGCGCCAGCGCCGGGAGGCGAAGCGGTAAGGTTGGTGGGGGGATGGTCGCCGCTAGCACCAGACACTGGCCTCCGATACTCCACCCATGGTTCCGCCTCGGCAACACCTCCATCCACCGCCACGGACGCCGTGGGGATGGCTTGGAACATCGGGCGGCAGGGCGTGGAGCACCGCAGTGATTTAGTATTTTGAGCGGTAATCCACCGCCCCGCCTCGAACTTGGACCATGGCAGCTCGCCCCATGATCCCGCACCGCGAACGGTATGAACCGGATTTGACGGCCCACTCGCATCCCGTGCGTCGCGGGCGGTGTCTGCGTGACACTTCACTCCCGCGAGATTCGAGCCCGCACCTCGCCGACAAGACGCCTCCGGTTGGCGACCCGATGTGATGCGGACGAGGGCAGGATAAGCAAGCGGGGAGGGGCGGGGATTACTGGGTGGTCGAAAACACAATTTCTGCGACAGGGCCGTACGTTGGACCGCCATGGCAGTGGGAAATTGTGTGTGTCCCCATTTTCGCGCGGTAGACGGCGCTCGGTTGCATCGCTAAGACGGCCGCAGGCCCTGACGCTGGCGTGCGCGCCCCCGGGGCGGGTTCAATTCCACGACAGCGATGGTGACAACGATGGCGAATTCCGCGGCCGCATCGAACGACAACGCAGTCGCCTACGGGTCGATGGCCAACGCGATACGCGCCCTCGCCATGGACGCCGTCGAGGCGGCGAAATCCGGCCATCCCGGCATGCCGATGGGCATGGCCGACGTCGCGACCGTGCTCTACCGCGACTTCCTGCGCTTCGACCCGAGCCAGCCGAAGTGGCCCAACCGCGACCGCTTCGTGCTGTCGGCCGGTCACGGCTCGATGCTGCTCTACGCGCTGCTGCATCTGACCGGCTATCCCGGCATGACGCTCGACGAGATCAAGAACTTCCGGCAACTCGGCGCGAAGACCGCGGGTCATCCCGAATATGGTCACGCCGAGGGTATCGAGACGACTACGGGGCCGCTCGGCCAGGGCATCGCCAACGCCGTCGGCATGGCCCTCGGCGAGCGGCTGTGGAACGCACGGCTCGGCTCCGATATCATCGAGCACCACACGTATTGCATCGTCGGCGACGGCTGCCTGATGGAGGGCATCAGCCAGGAGGCGATCACGCTCGCGGGCCATCTCGGGCTCGGCCGGCTGATCGTGCTGTTCGACGACAACGGCATCTCCATCGACGGGCCCACGAGCCTGTCCACCTCCGACGACCAGATCGCGCGTTTCAAGGCTGCCGGCTGGAACGCAACGCGCTGCGACGGTCACGATCCCAAGGCGATCAAGGCGGCGATCGCGGCGGCCAAGGCAGACACCTCGAAGCCGTGGATGATCGCGTGCAAGACGATCATCGGCTACGGCGCGCCCAAGAAGCAGGGCACGTCGGGCGTGCACGGCTCGCCGCTCGGCGCCGACGAGATCAAGGCCGCACGCGAAAAGCTCGGCTGGAACCACGGACCGTTCGACATTCCCGCCGACGTTCGCGCGGCGTGGACCGCCACGACCCGGCGCGGCGCCGACGAACGCGCCGCCTGGGAGAAGCGCTACGCCAAGGTCGACGCCAAGGTGCGCGACGCGTTCGAGCATCCTGCCAGGGCGGCGGGGCCAGCGCTGGCGGAAGCCGTCAAATCGCTGAAGCAGGTGGCATCCGCCGAGAAGAGCGAGAAGGCCACGCGCGTGTGGTCTGAAATGGCGCTGGAGAAGCTCACCGTGGCATGCCCCGCGCTGATCGGTGGCTCGGCCGATCTCACCGGCTCCAACAACACCAAGGCGAAGGCACAGAAGCCCATCGTCAAGGGCGACTATTCCGGCAGCTACATCTACTACGGCATCCGCGAGCACGCGATGGCCGCCGCCATGAACGGCATGGCGCTGTACGGCGGCATCATCCCCTATGGCGGCACGTTCCTCGTGTTCACAGATTACTGCCGCCCATCGATCCGCCTGTCGGCGCTGATGAAGCAGCGCGTGATCTACGTGATGACGCACGACTCGATCGGGCTTGGCGAAGATGGGCCGACGCATCAGCCCGTCGAGCATCTGGCCGCACTGCGCTGCATGCCGAACGTGCAGGTGTTCCGTCCCGCCGACGGCGTCGAGACGACGGAGTGCTGGGAACTGGCGATCAAGTCGATCGACGCGCCCTCCGTGCTGGCGCTGACGCGGCAGGGCGTGATGAACCTGCGGCCCGTGCACACCGACGAGAACCTTTCGGCCAAGGGTGCCTACGTCGTGCGCGAGGCCAAGAGCGGCAAGCGCGCCGTCACGCTGTTCGGCACGGGCTCGGAAGTCGGGCTCGCGATGAAGGCGGCCGACATGCTCTCAGCCGAAGGCATCGACGCCGCCGTCGTGTCCGTGCCGTCGTTCGAGTTGTTCCGCAAGCAGCCCGAGAGCTACATCGATTCTGTTCTGGGAGATGCGCCGCGCGT
>CANJPN010000535.1 GCA_947475855.1 Bradyrhizobiaceae bacterium | reverse complement strand
CGGGCTGATGTTCGTGGCGTCATGGCTGGCGCAGGCGATGCTCGCGATCGGGCCGTCGGCAGAATTCGTGATGTTGGCGGCGACGTTGTTGATCGCGGGGGCGGTGGCATCTTCGACGATGCCGAGAACGTTGGCGATGATCGTGCTCGGTCTGCTTGCCGCAATGGTTGGCAATGATCCCCTCACGGCGACGCCGAGGTTCACATTCGGCTCTCTGCACCTCGCTGACGGGCTCAGCTTCACAGCACTTGCCATAGGATTATTCGGCATTTCCGAAACGCTCATTTCGCTCAAGGACAGAGAGAGCGAGGCGCCGAAAGCGCCGAAGCTGAGTGAGTTATTGCCGTCGCGGACGGAAGTCGCCGAGAGCGTGGGGCCGATCGCGCGCGGATCGGTGATCGGCTTCCTGTTCGGAATCGTGCCAGGCGTGGGACACATCGTATCAACGAGTGCGTCCTATTCGCTTGAGAAGGCGCTGTCGAAGACGCCGGAGATGTTCGGCAAGGGTGCAGTGGCGGGCGTTGCGGGGCCGGAGACTGCGAACAACGCGACGACAGGTGCTGCCATGATTCCGCTGTTGATCCTTGGCATTCCCGCCATTCCCGCGACCGCGGTTCTGCTGGCGGCACTCACTGTCCACAACGTGCAGCCAGGGCCAATGCTGATTTCCGAACGACCGGACGTTTTCTGGGGGCTCATCGCAAGCATGTTCATCGGCAACTTCATGCTTGTCGTGCTCAATCTTCCGCTGGTCAGCATGTTCGTCACGTTGCTCAGGACACCGCGGGCGTATCTCGCGCCGCTGGTGCTGCTCGTGTGCACCCTCGGCGTCTACTCGGTGAAGGGATCGGCGTTCGACCTCGGCGTGATGTTCGCGGCGGGCGTCATCGGCTACGTGCTGCGGCGGTTCGAGTTCGATCTCGTGCCGTTCTTGTTCGCGTTCGTGCTGGGCGACCGCATCGAGGTGAGTTTCAGGCGTGCGCTGATGATCTCCGAAGGCGATCCGTCGATCTTCTGGGCGGGACCGGCAGCGCAATTATTCTTGGTCGCATTGCTCGTGATTGCGATCTACATGGCGCTGGCGGGCCGGATCCGTCGTTGGTGGGGATGAGCCGCGATGAGCGTGGCGACCAAGGCGTCGACGCCATGGCGAAGTGCGTCCAGCTGGAAGAGGCGCAGCAATGGCGCCGCAGTCGAGCGATTGGGTGATGCGGCTGAAATGCCGGTCCACGCGAGATGCAAGGTTCGTCGGAGAAATGCATCGTCGGTGGTGGCGTCGACCACGAGGAGGATGTGAGAGAGCGGGACGGATTCGAGCAATTCGTTCAATTCGAAGACGCAACCTTCGTTCGTCGGGCTGAAGCCGCGCAAGTCCATCAGAACGAGGTCGCTCTGCCGTGCAAGGCGGCGCAGAACGGTTTGCCAAGTGTCGGCGTGACAGTAGAAACTCGCCACGCGAAACCGCCCGTCTGGATCGCGCGCCGTTCGCAGTTCGGTTAGGCGCCTATCGAGCATGTCGGGGCTCGCGATGAAGCTTCGCTGCAGGCGACCCGCCAGGAAATCCAGGAACTCGTGCGGCTCGACGGTTGCGTTTGCGAGGTCGGGTCCGGCAATCATCCTGACGCTGCCGATGTGGCGCCATAGCCGGGAGAATGCATCGAACAAGACGCCGCTGCGTGTGCCAAGCGAGAAGACGCGTAGAAGCAGCAAGCGCGGCGCGGAAACGTCCGTATGGGCTGCGGGACGCAACCATCGATTTCCCGCCCATGAAACGAGTTTGTAAGCGAGGAACGCGGCGAAGCCTGCGTTGGGGTTCTGACTGATGCCTTGCGATAGTGAGAAGACGAGCCAGACGGCGTCTACTTGCAGCGACTGGTCGCTGATCCAGCGCGCGCGATAGAGGCGGCCGAGTCCGCGAAGTGCAAGGTAGCACATGAAGGCGGCGGCCAATGCGGGCGTGCCCCAGACGACGATTGCAACGATGGCAGTGCCGGTGTAGCCGCGAAGGCCGATGCTCGTCTCGATCGAGGCGATGTGCTCGATCGTTTCCGGGCTGTCCATCAGGTTGTTGATCGCGAATACGCCGGCGAGGGCTGCGATCATCAGGCCGGAGACGAGCGGGCCCATGGCGCGGATGGGTCTTGCGAGGAACGCGAGCACGATCAGGGTGCTGAGGCCGTTCGCCCGGTACCAGACAGTTGCGAAAAGTTGCGCCGACAGCTCCGTCCGCGCGGTCATGATGGCGACCGCGGTGGCCATAATCGCAGCGTAGGTGAGCGCGACGTAGGCGAGGCCGCGCCATGAAACGGACGCGACGAGGCCGACAACGATCACGAGCGGCCAGGCAAACATCAGCGCGATGACGATGATGGCATCCCATTTGTAGGGGAAGCCGGTCATCGACCACCAGAACATTGCGAGCGTCACTGCATAGGCGGAGCCGGCGAGAATCTGCACTGCAGCGGTTCGCCTTGCGCCTTGATGCGCTTGGCGCAAGGATGTGGCGTCGGCGAATGCGATTTGGAGTGGCGCGGGCGGTGGCGGCGGCTTCGATTGTGGAGTGTCGGTTAGCGCAGCTTCTTGCTGCGAGACTCTGGGAGACGTGCGGCGGTGCATCGAGCGCTTTACTGCTCGCATGTATAGCAACAGCAGCAACAGCGAGACGACGAACGCCGCCGGCATCGCCAGCTCGACGATGGTTTGCAGGGAGGCGGGCCCGATGTTCACGGCTGCACCTCAGCGTTGAGATCAATAGTTTCCTTATTAAGATGCAGCGTGACGGCGAGTTATGCCAATTGTGGGGCGGTGCACTTTATCGAAACAAGAGGAAGAGCGCGGGAATGCGCCCTCCACTCCATGTCCCCATCACGGCTCGAGACATCGACGAGGTGTGAAAGATAGCCTGAGGTGGAACTGCGGGGATATAGTCTGACTTCTTCGTGCCTACCTTACGCGGCGCGGGTTCATGTAGAGGTCGGCTTCCTGCCGTTGCAGCTTGGGGACGAGCATTCCGCGAGCCACCCCGGCGGCGAGGTGGGCAACATGCTTGCGACAAGACCGGTTGAAGACCAACATGCCGACGAACATCTTGAGCACGGTCATCAGCTGCTTGTCGCCGTGCTCGCGCAGTACTTTGCACTTCCACTTGCCGCCCAGCGAGAAGATCTTTCCGTCGAGCACGGCGATCTTGTTGCCCATGGAATCGAATAGGGTGTAGTCGCGTCCGACTGACGTGTAGAGATCCTGGCGCAGGCGGAAGAAGCGGATGCTCTCGCCTTCCATGAGGAAGAACGAGAAATTCTCGCCCATCATCGGCCATTTGTTGGCCGAACGAGAAAGATAGACGACCTGATCGTGATCGTTGGTGTTGATCGCGAACGTCTGGACGGCCAAACCGCGTGCACCGACCGTTTCCTGCACACTGCGGGCGAGCATCAGGTCCATCGTGCCACGCCAGTTCAGCTTTTCACCAAACATCTTGAGGACGAGGCGGCGCTCGAAGCCTTCCTGCTTGTTCCACAATTGCTCACGGTAAGCGAGCAGACCGGTGCGCTGACCGTTTTCCTTGACCTCGGCGTAGACGTCCATGTCCTGCGTGAACTGGCGGGACTTCGCCTTGTTGCGCTGGTGTTTGTAGATGCCGAACTCGACCGAGTTGAAGTTCGTGATCCAAACGTTGACCTCGAAGTTGTGCCATTTCTCGGGGCCCTTGGTGGCGTCGACCTCGGGAGCGATGTCTTCGCCGGTCGCTTCCGTGCCGCGGCGAAGCGCTTCCTCGCGAGCATCCGCGGCGGCGTCGTCGCCAGCGTTCTGGGCTTCGCGCAAGACTTTGGCAGTGATGGGTGTAGCGTCCTGGGCCATGGCAATTCCCTCGTCAGATCAAGGAACGCGGACAACTGAACGCCGAATCAACACCTCCACGCTAGCACCGCCGTCTGTGGAAAAGTTTGTTGGAGATGTGATCGTCAATGCAATCTGCCGGGGATTTGGGCGTGCGGAACCCTTGAATTCGCGACCGGGCATTGTGCGCCTGGGGTCTGCGTGGGGACTGCACTTCACTTCGGCTTGGCGTCTGTCGGCTTATCCGCAGACGGTCCCTTGTCCGGGGGAAGTCCCGTGGCGGAACCTTTGGTTTTCGGTGGTGCTTGCGGCGTTGCTTGATGAGTGACCGGGGCGGGACTGGCTGGAACAGGGTTTGCCGTTGCGGGGTCGCCGGGCTGCAGCGAAACGGCGAGGCCATACAGCCGCCACTGACCGTTGACGGGCTGATACACGATTTGAAAGGCGATCTGTTGTGGGCGAGTTGGGAAGACGCCTGCGAGCTGCAACAGCCCCTGGGGGCTAATGCCGGGAGCCTGGGTCAGTTGGGGGGTGACAACCAGGGGCGCGAGCAAATCGGCTTGGCTGTTGCGCAAGTTCGCGAAAAGGTTGCTCAGTTGTGCCGACGAGTTAGCCTGAATTGCCGGTCCGCCGAGTTCGCGAAGTACGGAATAGTTCCCGGTCTTGTTGGCGTGGTCCAGCGCTGCCATGGCGGAGCGGATGAATACGAGCAGGACTTCCGCCTGTG